>NZ_LSIA01000061.1:0-1236 GCF_001556015.1 Novosphingobium sp. CCH12-A3
CGGTCGGTCCACTTCGAGTAGTGGAGGCGGCCCTGCACCTCGACCAGGTCGCCCTTCTTCTTGTGCTTGGCGACCGAAGTGCCGAGGCCGTTAAAGGTGGTGACGCGGTGGAATTCGGCGAGGGTCTCGGTGTAGCCGGCCTCGTTCTTGACCGTCTTGCCATCGACCAGCTTGGGGCGATCGGTGAAGAGGGTGAAAGAGGTGATCGCGGTCTCGCCGGCGTGGCGGGTTTCGGGAGCGGCGGCGATGCGGCCGATCAGGATGACGAGGTTCTTCATGCGGTATCTCCGTGGCTTGAACTCGGCGGAACCGCCCGCCGATGAACACCACAGGCAGGGCCAAAGGCCCGGGCCCGCACCGAACGCATGTGAGGGAAACCCAAAAGCGAGGAGTGGTGCGGTAAGCCCGTAAGGGCTTCACGGTCCGCTGCTTTTGGGTTGCGGCCAGGGACTGGCCCTGCAGGGTTCATCGGCAAACGAAGGGCGGTTTCGTCAGGTCAGGCCCAGCGGATCCCCGCCAAGGTCAGACCCGTCAGCCTCGGCCATTTTGCCAGGACCTGCTCTCAACCGTCAGCGCCCGCGGCAGAGGGCATTGCCTTCCTCGGCTCCCGCACCATGCTGGTCAGTGACGCGTGGGGTCACACGAAGCCGCGCCCAGCCCCTCCCCGTCCAGCGCCATGCGCTACGGCAAGGGTCTTGGTCAGATGCGCAAGCTGGCGCCCGCAGGCGAGCCAGGCTCGCCCCTCTCGATAGGGGTCCTCAGCGCCAGGGCCTCGCGAGGCCTTGCGCGACCAGATAGTCGCCGGCGTCCACGCCGTTCACCGAGACCGTGGCAAGCGTCCGCCCGTAGGGGTCGGTGCCAAGCCGCGTAATCGTCACCCGCCCGCGCGACAGCAGCCGTGTCAGGGCTACGCGCGAGGCTTCGCCTGCGGCAAAGTCGCACCAGGCGTAGGACCGCCGACGGTCCTGGCACTTGGGGCTATCAGGCAATTCAGGTGCATCGATATTGGCAATGCGGACCCGTTCGCGGCCGCAGCGGATCGTGTCGCCGTCGTGAACCGAAGGCGACATGCAAAGGGCGGCGGCAGCGAGAACGATCGGCATAGGCCGGAGCCTAGCGCCCTCGCCCGCCTGCGCCAACCAGCCTCACCGCTTCCTCCACTGGCCCCGATCGTCACCCGCAGGGCCGGCATCCATGCCGGCGAGCTTGGGTGGGCGGCGGCGCGACAGCGCCGAC
>NZ_LSIA01000062.1:0-19120 GCF_001556015.1 Novosphingobium sp. CCH12-A3
GGGAGCATACGGTCCGTATCATCGCGCAACGCGGCCTTCAGACCACGCTAGCTGGCCTGCTGCCCCTTCTCGGTTGCATTTAAATCCGTATGGGCGATGTTTTCTTCCGGCATTTAAAATCATCACGATCTTCTGGCCGCCATATCGAGCGCGACATCGATGATCATATCCTCCTGACCCCCGACCAACTTGCGCTTGCCGAGTTCGACCAGGATCGCACGCCAGGGTTCCTTCCAGAAGCGAGACTCTCAAGTTCTTTGGTGCCGATCGAAGCTCACGCCCACCCCAGGCGGCGCGCATCGTCGAGATCGGCGGGCGTGTCGAGATCGAAGGCGAGTCCGGGATGATCGCGAATAATTGCGGCACCTTGTGCCGCGGCGAGATGCCGGGCGAAGCTCCGTTCACCGAACGAAAAGGCAAACGGCCGGGCATCGTGCAGGGCGATCGCATTCGTGCCCTGGCCATGCCGGTCGGGCGCGATGGCAACGCCTTGTTCCCCGGCGCTGGCGAGAAGCAAGCGGACGTCGCCGGCGGTCAACAGAGGCAGGTCGCCGCTTATGGCCAGCAGCGGCGTATAAGCTAGCGCCGCCCGCACCCGATCCAACTCAGCGTTGAGTCCTGCGCCATAGTCCGGCTCCCATGGCAAGCCGGCCCAAGGCACCGGCGACAACACGCGCGTTGGAATGCCTGCCTCATCCAATGCGGCGAGGACCCGCGCTGCCATGCGGTCGCTCAGCGTTTGGCGCTCCTGCAGTGACATGCAGGAAGCAAGACGCGACTTTCTCAGTGCGCGCAGTTTCAGCGGGACGATCGCGGTCCAGATCATCGCGATCCGATCGACGTAGCCAGCATCAGTGCCACCTCTGCGACGCGCATCTTGTCTCGGTCGTCGCGCATCATCGTGTCCGTTTGCGCGAGTTCGACACCCTCCGCAGCATCGTCGCCGTTATGGATCACCAGGCCATCGATCAGGCCGTGATAATGGGCGGCAATGCCGGCGTTGCTCACCTCCAGACCCAGCTCGCGCATGAGTTTTGCGGTCGGCCCCTTGACCGCCACGCCACCGACGATCGGCGAGACCGCCACGACCGGCGCGCGCGCTTTGCCCAATGCCGCGCGAAGGCCAGGAACGGCAAGCAGCGGATCGATGCTCAGGAAGAGATTGGACGGGGCGATCAGGATAGCATCGGCCGCATGGATCGCCTCGATCACGCCAGGCGCCGGGCGCGCCGTCTCCGCCCCCTCGAACCGGATTGCCTGCACCGCCGGCTCGCAGCGTCGCTCGACGAAGTAGCGCTGGAAGGCGAGCGGGCCTTCCCCGGTCTGGACGACAGTCGCCACCGGATCGTCGCTCATCGGCAGGATCGCCGCGCCTATCCCCCAGGCACGCGCAAAATCCGCTGTGATCGCCGACAATGGCTCGCCCGCCGCGCGCCGCGCAGTCCGAAGGACATGTAGCGCAAGGTCGCCGTCGCCGAGCGCGAACCAGTCTTCGCCGCCGAGCGAGCGGAGCGCCGCCAGGAAGCTCCAGGTCTCGCCCTCGCGGCCCCAGCCCTGCGCGGCATTGGCCTTGCCGGCCAGCGTGTAGAGCAACGTGTCGATATCGGGCGATATGGCAAGGCCGAGATGGGTGAAGTCGTCGCCGGTGTTGACGATCGCCGTCACCTCTCCGGGCAGAAGGGTATGGATCAGACCGAGCACCAGCTTGGCGCCGCCGACGCCGCCGGTCAGCACCACTATGCTCACTGGAACAGATCCTCGGCGAGCGGGCGGACGAGGGCGGTGGCGCGCGCATCGGGCGCTTGCGTCGCCGGCACGCCGCGCACGATCACGGCGGGTATGCTCTCCGCACCCTCCCCGGTCGCGATGCCGGCGGCGCTCGCGATCATGTCGGCGAGCGCGACCTGGGTGACCTCCAGCCTGCGCCCCTCGCGATCGAGTTCGCCGCGCCGGTCGATCAGCGCGGGCAGCCCGCTCGCCCCGATCGCCACATTGACGACGCCGTAGCGCCAGGGACGGCCAAAGCTGTCCGAGATGAGAACACCCGGCACCTGTGGCCAGAGCGCCGCCAGCGCCCCGCGGATCCGCGCCGCCGAGGCATCGGCGTCGAGGGGCAACAGCAGGACGGCATCGTCGCGCCCCGGCCCCAGATTGGATCGGTCGATCCCCGCATTGGCCATCACCAGCCCGGAGCGGTGGCGCGTGATTAGCACATTGGGGGCAGCGCGAACCACCGCGACGCTCTCCGCCAGCACCAGCTCGACCAGGCGCGCATCCTTGCGGGTAATCTCCGCCAGCTCCAGCGCCCGCACGCCGGGCGTCATGCTTGCCAGATCGACAAAGCGCGCCTCGGCTTTCGAGACGATTTTCTGCGTGACGACCAGGATGTCGGCTGCGTCGGGGACGATCCCGGCTGCCCGCGCCGCCGCCGCAAGGACGCCAGCGAGATCGGCGCCCGGCTCGATCTCGCCGATGCCGTCCAAGGGGAAGATCTGGATCATGCCGCGAGGACGACCCTCAGTCCGTCGGTTCGATCAGCGTCCCGGTGATCCGGATGCCGGCGCCGTCGACCTGATAGGTTTTGTTGAGGAAGATAAGCACCGAGGTCAGTGCCTCGGCCGCGGCCGCATTGACGAGCGCGCCGCCGTGCAGCCCGCGCAGGCCCATCTGTTCTGCCAGACCGATCACCTCGGCGCGTGCGGCCTTGTCGTCGCCGAACACCAGCACGTCGCAGTCGACATCCGCATCGGTGATGAGCGTGTGCGCGGCGACATTATGGAAGGCGGAGACCAGCGTCACCCCCTCGCCCAGCAGCGACTGCGCGCGCATGGCGGCGCTTCCTTCGACGGGAAGCTGGACGCGCATCACCTTGGGCGGCACCAGCGGCACCGTCGTGTCGATGACGATCTTGCCCGCGACATGCGGCGCGATCCCGGCCAGCGTCGCTCCTTGCGCCGCGAACGGCACGGTGACGATGACAATGTCGCAGGCGGCGGCCGCATCGGCATTGGCCGCCCCCGTCAGATCGAAGCCCAGCTCCTCCGCCGCTTTCGCCGCGCTCTCCGACGAACGCGAACCGATGACGACCCGGCGCCCCGCCTTCGCTAGCCGCCGCGCGATCGCCGCGCCCAGATTGCCGGTGCCGCCGACAACGGCAACGCTCTTCAGATCGGTCATCCTATTCTCCTGCAGGGATTTGTGTATCGGCCCGCACGGGCGCGTAGAGGGTCGTGCGCTGGCGGGCGTGGCGTCCGGCCAACGCGGCCAGCGCCGCCATCCGCTCGGGATCGCAGAGCTGCCCGTTCTGGCCGCCCGCCGCGCGGGTGATCGATTCGTCCATCAGCGTGCCGCCCAGATCGTTGGCGCCAGCCCGGAGCGCCGCGACCGCGCCCTCACCGCCGAGCTTGACCCAGCTCGCCTGGATGTTGGGGATCAGCGGATGGAGCGCCAGCCGCGCGACGGCGTGCATCAGCAGCGTCTCGCGCGCACTCGGGCCGGAGCGGGCGCGACCCTTGCGCCAGATCGGCGCCTCCATGTGGACGAAGGGCAGCGGTACGAACTCGGTGAAGCCGCCTGTCTCCTCCTGAAGGTCACGGACGAGCAGCAGATGGCGCGCCCAATGCTCGTAACCCTCAACATGGCCGAACATGATCGTCGCGGTCGTGCGCAGGCCGACGCGGTGGGCCGTCCGCATCACCTCCAGCCACTGGGCGGTATCGACCTTGTCTGGGCAGATGATCGCCCGAACCTCGTCGTCGAGGATCTCGGCGGCGGTGCCGGGCAGGGTGGAGAGTCCGGCCTGCTTCAGCCGCGTCAGATAATCCTCCAGCGGCAGGCCGAGCGTCGCGGCGCCATGCGTCACTTCCAGCGGCGAGAAGGCGTGGATGTGGATCGACGGTGCCGCCGCGCCCACCGCGCGGAGCACGTCGAGATAAGTGTTGCCATCATAATCGGGGTGGATGCCGCCCTGCAGACACACCTCGGTCGCATCGCGCTCGACCGCCTCGGCCGCGCGGCGGCCCACTTCCTCCAGGTCCAGGCGATAGGCCGGTCCGCGCTCGGCCTTGGTGCTGCCCTTGGAGAAGGCGCAGAAGCCGCATTTGTAGAGACAGATGTTGGTGTAGTTGATGTTGCGGTTGATGACGAAACTCACCGCTTCGCCCGCCACTTCGCGGCGCAAGGCATCGGCGGCATCGGCGACCAGTGCGACATCCGGCCCATCCGCCTCGAACAGCCGCACGATATCGGCGGAGGCAAGACGGTCGCCCGCCGTTGCGCGGCTCAGGATAGCGCGCAGACTGTCTGAGCGCACGGTTTTACCCGAGACGCGCTCCACTGGCATCGGCTCGCCGGTACCGGGGTGCCAGCCATCGACGACCGGTAGCCCGCGCGCATCGACCGAACGCCGCACCACCCTGGCCAGCGCCGGATCGAGCCAGCGATCGGGATCGCGCGCGAAGGCGGGACCGATCGCCAGCCGCTCACGCAGCACCCGCCCGGCGGCGGCGGTCGCTTCTTCCAGCGCATCCAGATGCGGCCACGGCGCCTCAGGGTTCACATGGTCGGGGGTCACCGGCGATACGCCTCCCCAGTCGTTTACGCCCGCGCGCAACAGCGCCGCCAAATCCTCGGGCCCGTGGAGGTTGGGCGGCGCCTGGATGGTCATCTGCGGCCCCAGGATCAGCCGGGCAACCGCGATCGTCCAGAGATGTTCCTCGAGCGAGGGCTCGGGATGCTGGGCCATCCGCGTGCCGGGCTTGGCCCGGAAGTTCTGGATGATCACTTCCTGGATATGGCCAGGCGTGCGCTGCAGGTCACGGATCGCGACCAGCGCCTCGACACGCTCGGCGCGGGTCTCGCCGATGCCGATCAGCAGCCCGGTGGTGAACGGCACGCCAGCCCGCCCCGCCGCCGCGATCGCCGCCAGCCGGCGTGCCGGCAGCTTGTCCGGCGAGCCATGGTGGGGTCCGCCCTTTGCCGACAAGCGATCCGAGGTCGTCTCAAGCATCAGCCCCATCGAGGCGGAGACCGGGCGGAGCGCGGCATAGTCCGCATCGTCCATCAGCCCCGGGTTGAGGTGCGGCAGCAGGCCGGTCTCCGTCAGCACGGCTTCGGCCATCTCGCGCAGATAGGACAAGGTGGTCGGATGGCCCAGCCCGGTCAGCGCCGCCCGCGCAGCGCCGTAGCGCGCCTCCGGCCGGTCCCCCAGAGTGAACAGTGCCTCCCGGCATCCCGCTGCCACCCCTGCGCGTGCGATCGCCAGCACCTCGTCGCGCGATAGATAGGCCTGGCCGATCTTCCGAGGCGTCGCAGCGAAGGTGCAATAATGGCAAACGTCCCGGCACAAATGCGTCAGCGGGATGAACACCTTGCGCGAATAGGTGACGATAGCACCTGGCCCAGCCAAGGTCATTTCGCTCGATCGTTGCATTAGATCAGAGAGACTTAGATCGAGGAAATTTATTGTCATAATAGATATTTTACCGCTTTCAGCTTATGCGCATCTGAATTTCCGGATGGCAGTGGGCTCAGATGGAGTGGCGGCCGTTTAAAGCCTGCATCCTGATGCCGGATCACTGTGGTTCGACCTTCTGAGTTGTTGTTCGATCTGTGACGGAAACTCTTAGACAGTAGGGGCAATATTGCTTGAGAAACGCCCAATCAAGCCCGTTCCGCCGGCGGCACGGCTGAAACCTCGGACGCCGATACCGCCGTCGAAGTTAAGAAGTGCACCCGTTGCCGGAATGTTATCGCGCCTGGAAGCAAAGAACACAAAGGCCCCAGCGTAGTCTTCCGCGCTCGCTACTGCCTCAAGCGGCAGCACTTTTGAGAGAAGTTCTGCTAGCGGAATGCTAGAGATGCTGGTAGCGTCGAGGTCGAGCGATGCGGGACCGCGCAGGTCGCTCCCTCCTATGCCCCCAGGCGCCACGCCGTTTACGCGTATTGTCGGAGCGAGTTCGAAGGCCAGCTGACGGACCAGTCCAACGACCGCGTGCTTCGTGGCCGTGTAGAGTGGGCCACCGCCGTCAGGATAGAAGCCAGCATTCGAAATGGTGAAAATCATGCTGCCTCGGCTCTGAACCAGCGCCGGAAGACAGGCCTTTGCTGCGAGAAGATAGCCCTTCACATTAATCTGAAACATCTCATCAAACGCAGAATCAATGCGATCTTCAGGTAAATCTACGAGCGCCGTGCCGTAATCCCATATGCCTGCGTTATTGATCAGGCAATCAAGCTTTCCGAAGCGAGATAGGCAGATTTCAACTGCGCGCTTGTGATCGCTGAGCGTACGCACATCCCCAACAACTCCTATCACGCGTTCCGGGTAGCTCGCCTCCAGTTCACGCAATCTGTCGAGCGACCGATCCAAAACGAGGGCGCAAGCGCCTTCGGCCACGAAACGATCAACGATCGCACGACCGAGGCCCGATGCCCCGCCGGTTATGAAGGCCACTTCGCCCTTTAGCTGCATAATCTTGTCCTTGGTCTCTAGATGCAGCGCTCGCAAACATGCAGGCGCGTGATGAGCAGCGACGTATTACTCTGCCAGGGTGGCACCGCCATCGAAGTCGATGAGAACGTCATCGCCTTCGATACGTACCGGAAACGTCTTAAGCGGCTCCCAAGCAGGAGCGGCCAAGGCCCTTCCGGTACGCACGCAAAATTTTGCCCAATGAAGTGTGCATTCGACGACCTCTCCATCGAGATAGCCATCAGCAAGGGACCAGTCCCCGTGCGTGCAGCGATCCTGCGTGGCGAAAATCTCGCCTCCGACTTTATACAATGCGACCGCCTCAGGTTCAGCGTCAATTTTGCGCGCCTCTCCCTCGGGCACGTCCACGTAAGCACAGACTCTAATAAACGGCATCTTTCCGACCTTTAGAACAGTATAGAGAGATTATTTGAGTTGATCGTGCTCTGATCGATCAGAATGATACGCTTTCCAATTCCGAAGCCGATCCCACCTGCACGTCGTCGCAGAACGTCCCGGCGCTCGCCGGCGAACACATCCACCTGGCTCTCCAGTCTATTGCGATAGAGAAGGAAGGCGGAACTCACCTCGTAAACGTCATCAGAATCCAAGGTGTTCACAATGACATTAGAGACGATATGTCTCGTACGGGAGGCCGGATTTTCTGACCAGCCCACGTCCGAAAGCAACTTGCGAAGACGCCCTTTCATCGTTTTAATATCGTCGTCGAAGTGCGCGAATTCATTGTCTCCCGAGAATTCGAGAGCACGCTCGCGCTGTAGACGATTCGTGCGAAGCGGCATAAAGTAGCGAATATCATCATCCAATAACGCGAACCAATCCTTGAATTTTCTATTATCGAGAAGCCAAGACTCTCGGTAATAGAACTGTTCAATCTCGTGCTGAACCCGAACGTCTACATTCGAGATTTTAGGGAAAAATTGCATGCCTTGACCATTATTCCGGTCATTTTTACTGAGATCGGCTGCCTCGGTGGTCGCTTTCATTTCGCCACCTCGATCGATTTGTCGCATTGGCCCTGGGCGGTCAATCCGCCCCGCCTATGCGAAACGGCCGACATGTCGGAGCGTGTCATCATATCAGACCAGTGCCGATAGAAGCCGCGCGCGGCCTCCTCACTGTAGACGTGACTGATGCGGCCGGGGTAGTCGGGATGGTCGGTGCGCCATTGACCCAACCCAAGTTGAGCATTCAAGCTCTGGTTCCGAGCCATATGCCCGCGGAGCACGCGCTGAATTTCAACCCAGTTCTCACCGTCGTCTTGTTCAAACACCCCGCCCGCCGAGAACGTCCGGATCGTCTGTCTCCGATACTCATCCTTGATCTCATCAGGCGCGTCGGCATCGACGACTGTAAATGCCCAAACCTCAATCTCTCCGGGACCGCGGGGATGCCATGTTCGCACGGTGTTGATGCCGGGCAAAAAGGAGCAGGTCGGAAAGATCGTCATATGTTGAGCCATCAGCTTGCAAGCGCGTTCTGCTGACCCCAATCGACTTTCGGCGGCCTGGGCGGCTGGACTATCGGTCCAATATTCCGTGACGCGCGGGCCCATGATCGCCTGAAGCATGGCCGGTTCCGCAACATAGAAGCCCGTTCCATGCCCTCCCCCGTCCGAGCGAAACTGGAAACCGGAGGTGGGGATCTGGACGTCCCCAAGCTCGACATCCTCTGGCAAGCCGGCCAATATTCCAGATAAATGTGATACCGTACCCGCATGATACATGTCGCTACAGAACTGCTCCGCCGCAAACTTCCAGTTACACGGAATTACCCATTTCTGGATACCCCCTATCGCTTCTGTACCCGCTGCACACCGGTCGAGCATATGATCCATATAAAAGGCCGCGTCGCCTAGATAGGCATCCAATTCGCTCGCCTCGTCATCCCAGTTTGCGAAGACCAACCCCTTGTACGTCGCAACCCGTGCTTGGAGAGGACTCCATTTTTCCTTATCAAGCACGCCATAACCTTGGCTTTCGAAGGGGACATTCACGAGCTTTCCACTAATATCGTAAGCCCAGCCGTGATAGCTGCATGTAAATGCCCGAGCATTGCCAGCGTCCGCTCGGCAAATACGCATGCTCCGGTGACGGCATTGATTTAAAAACACCCGTAAGCTTGCATCCTTCTGGCGCACAAGGATGACAGGGTCCTCACCCATATAAGTGGCAAGATAATCGCCCGGCTTTGGAACATGCGACTCGTGGCCGAGTAGCAACCACGACCGACTAAATATCCGATCAAGCTCGCGTTCATATAGGTGCGTGTCGGTATAAATACGTGGGTCGATGAGGCCTCGCTCATCGTCAAAAAGCGATCTGATTTGTTCGTCTGTCCAGTCGCCGACCACGTTTTCGCTAGATTTACCACTCACGTACTCTCTCCTTCGTGTCGGTCTCTTTTACTCGTTGCGGTCAATGATGGGGCCGGTCTTTGGCCGCATGGTGCTGTCACGTGGACGCGCATGTCCGTCCTGCCGCTCCCGTTTTTCGGTCGGCAACAAGGCACCGTCGCGCATAAAAGAATAGGATGAGAATATATGCTGCTCCAGCGCTAGCACAGCGCGGTCCGCATCACGTGCTAATGCCGCATTGAAAATCTCGCTGTGCTCGTCGTGAACAACACGCCCAGGGTTCGGGCGCTCGTTCGCTAGAATACGGCGATAGCGCTCAGATTGGAGATAAAGGACGCTGTCGAAACGACGAAACCACGACGAAGGGTACGCGGCAACGAGCGCTTCGTGAAACTCCCGATTGCGGCCCTCCCAATCATGAAATGCACCAGACGGGTCCGCCTGAAGGCGCTGCTCCGCCAGGGTCAACCTATGAAACGTGTCGACAACGCGCCCCTCCCATAGGTCGTCGCCATGTTCTATCGAATATCGAAGCGCGGCACCCTCGAGCAGCATTCTCAGTCTGGTTAGATCACCCAAATCGCTTAACGAAAGAGGAGTAACGCGAAAACCGCGCTGAGACTCCAGCACAACGAGCCCGTCCGAAACGAGTAGGGATAGTGCCTCGCGGATCGTCCCGACGCTCACGCGATACATCTCGCTTAAGGTATGGAGTCGAAGCTTGGCACCCGACTCATGACGCGCATGAACGATATCAACTCGGAGCTTCCGGTAGATCGACTCAATAGAGCTACGCGGAAGCGGCTCATCGCTACCTATCGCCGAAGCGTCGGCATTCACCGCTTGCATTGCCCGAAGGCGTGCGTCCGGTTCGAACGGGAATGTCTTCATGCCATCCTTGTAATAATTTCGGACGATTCCTGCAAGGTCAAAGTTTTGCCAATAATATCAAAATTTCCATTGACAATCTACATTCCTCAGAATAGTGGGATGGACAATCCTGCTCGGGCTTTTGATTCGGTAGAGGAGCCTGAGGCGCTTCAGTGACGGCGACGAAACGGGATAGCTTCATGAAGAATGGCCGCCATGGCCGTAAGGTTAGCTTGGTCGCTTTATGTGAACGGGTCAGACAACTTCTCCGGTCAATAGCAATTTGATCGTGACTATTTTGCAGTGCGGCTCGCGCCGCAAAGTTATAAAAACAGAGGGGAAGCTATGATGAAGATGACAGGTGCACTTGCTTTCAAAGTTCTGCGGATTTCACCGTTGGCGTTTGCGCTCGTCTCCGCAGCCCGTGTTGACGCACAGGTGGCGGTGCCAGCACCTCAGGATCCCGGACAGCCTCAAGCATCTGCCCCAGATGATTCCGGCGCACTTGGCGAAATAGTTGTTACGGCTCAGAAAAGAGAACAGTCTCTAAAAGACGTACCGATGTCAATATCCGCGCTATCTGGAGATGAACTTACGAAGTCCGGAGCCTCGGACATACGAGACTTGGTGAAGCTGGTTCCAGGATTTAATTACACGGAGAGTGCTTTTGGCACCCCAGTCTATACGCTGCGTGGGGTGGGTTTCTACGAGACCTCGCTGGGCGCCAAGCCGACTGTTAGCGTCTACGTTGACGAGGTGCCGCTTCCATTTTCTATTCTAACTCGGGGTGCCACGCTGGACCTGCAGCGGGTGGAGGTGCTGAAAGGGCCTCAAGGAACACTATTCGGGCAAAACGCAACGGGAGGGGCAATAAATTACGTTGCCGCCAAGCCAACCTCGAGTTTCGAAGCGGGCGTCGATGGCAGCTATGGGCGCTTCAACGCGGTCGATCTCGGCGGCTTCATAAGCGGGCCCCTCAGCGACACCCTTTCGGCCCGGCTTTCCGTGAAGACAGAGCAGGGTGGCGCCTGGCAGCGCAGCTACACGAGGGATGACAAACTCGGTGATCGAAACTTTACTACCGCCAGACTTCTTTTTGACTTCCGCCCGAGCGATACCCTGCGATTCGAGCTGAATCTCAACGGCTTTTTGGACAAAAGCGATGAGGTGGCGGCTCAACTCCTGCAGGTGATTCCCTTCACCCCCGCTGTCGCGCCGTTGGTGCCGCCAGAACTCTATGCATATCCAGTGGCGCCCCACGACAATAGGGCTGCAGATTGGACGCCCGCCGTGGACCCAAGGCGCAACCATCGCTTCTTGCAGGCGTCTCTACGCAGCGAAGTTGACCTGACCGACGATCTAAAGGTCACCTCAATCACCGCATATTCCGACTATCGGCATCGCCAGAGCATCGATCCAGACGGGGTGTCTCTGAGAAATTACAGCTACAGAACAACGGGTGATATTACCTCCTTCTCACAGGAATTGCGGGTTGATGGTAAAATTACAGATAATCTGAACGTTATCGTTGGCGCCAACTATAATCGCGAGAATGTATTCCAGCGCGACAACGAGGGGCCATATGATCAAAGCGGGCCGGCGTTTCAGCTCACCGCTTTTCCAGGAGTTCCGCCGTTCTTCACCTACTACCAGCAGTCAAAGCAGAAATTCCGGACAGCTGCGGCATTCGCGAATCTGGACTTCGACGTAACGAGCACAATCACGTTGCACGCGGGCGCGCGGTATACGGACGCTCGAATAGGCTTCAATGGATGCACGTATGACGACGGAACGGTCGACGGAGCTGGGCTGCGCCTGGGCGTTCAGGCACTTGCCAATCTGATCCGCGGAAGCGTCGGATTGCCGTCGATCGTTGTCCCCGTCGGCGGTTGTATCGTTCTAGATGGAAATACGCTGACTCCAGTAGACCAGGTCCGTAACCAGTTGAATCAAAACAACGTTTCTTGGCGTGGGGGTATCGATTACAAGCCGAACAACAACACACTGATGTACTTCAATGTGAGCCGCGGCTATAAATCCGGAAGCTTCCCGCTGCTTTCGGCGACGGACGTGAACCAGTTCAACCCTGTTTCCCAGGAGTCGGTTACGGCGTACGAGCTTGGCGGCAAGTTAACTCTGTTCGATCACAAAGCGCAGGTTAACGCAGCGGTATTCTACTATGACTATAGGAACAAGCAGCTCAAGGGACGGGTGGTAGCCACGCCAAACGTGTTTGGACCGCTCGAAGCGCTTATCAATGTTCCGAAATCGTCCATAAAAGGTGCCGAGGTGCAAATATTGCTCGCCCCTGTGCGAGGTGTTCGGATCAACTTAGGCGGTACTTATATAGACAGCAAAATCAAGGGCGATTTTCTCAACATAACCTCGTACGGCGACGCGGGGAACTTCGGTGGCGAGCCGTTCCCCTACACTCCAAAGTACCAGCTAAGCTCGGATTTCGAATATCGGTGGTCGGTCGGTCAAAGGCTCGAAGCGTGGCTGGGCGCCAATGTCGCATACCAGGGCAAGACCAATGCGGCTTTCGGGCAATTGCCTGTGTTGGCTATCGATGCTTACACGTTAGTTGACTTCAGGGCTGGAATTTCGAGCGAGCAAGGAAAATGGTCGGCAAGCGCCTTCCTGCGAAACGCTTTCGACGAGTACTACTGGAGCAACGCAACTAAGATACTCGATACAACGGTGCGTTACGCCGGCCGGCCGCGAACCTTTGGGGTCAGCCTATCGTACCGCTATTGACGTAAGCCGATCCGTATTACTCGTCATCTATCATAAAAGGCAGGAGTACTTCCGTGCAGCCAAGCATCGATCTTCGCTTAAGAACAATGATCAAATCCATGAAGGAAACGATCACTCCAGCGATCGATCCGTCAAATCAGACAGCTTTGGAGCAAGCCAAAGTTGTGGCTGGCTCGCTGGATCTCATTCGTCAGCAGATTGACTACGTCCATTGGTTCGAGGCAATCGACGTTCTCGCGCACGCCGCTTTGATCGAGGCCTTCACGGAGGTGGATGCAAATAGTGTGTCTGCGGAGATCCTGGCCGACGCGGCTGCCGCGAAGACGCTGCCAGTTCGTTGGCAATGTTCGCTTGCGGCACTCCGCGACGTAAACAACGGGTTACGAGAGGCGATTGCGGAGCTGACGGCTGATTTTGCTGCCCGCGAAGACGCTGACGTACGTCTCCGCGTCGCCGAGATCATAATCAGACATGAAGAGGATCAGCTCCGTCGTGAACGGGCGTTTGTCGCGGCCACCGGCTTCGATGTGTTTCCCGACAGCTTGCTACCGTTGGAGGACGCTCTCGATAAACCCAGACAATTTAGCGTTCAGGCTGAACAATATAACTGATTGGCGAGGTCTTGGAGATACTGATGATCGACATTCGAAATTCGCCACCTGCTGACTGGATTGCCAGCATCCGGGCTCGCTTCCCGACCGAGCGAACAGTGGACAGCGCACTGACCCGAAAGCTTGAGCAGCGGACCTGCCAGAGTGAGGATTGGACACGCGAAAGGGATATTGCGACGGGACTGCGGGATCTAATTTCCAGGCACACCCAAGATCCATTTACCATCCGGGGGCTTCGCCCCCTCTCTGGCGGCGCCTCCAAGGAACAGTATGTTTTCGAGTTAGATTGGACTTACCATGGTGAACGCCGCACTGGCGAACGGATGGTGCTCGGCCGCGACCCTGTCGAATCCATCGTCATCACCGAAAGGACGCGTGAGTTTCAGTTGCTCAACGCAGTTAAGAGCGACGTTCCGGTTCCTCCTCCATATTGGGAAGATAGTGCAGGAGCACATCTGGGGCGACCCTCGATCGTCTGTGGCTTCGTTGAAGGCGTGCAGAAGCCGCCGACGGGCACCAGCAATGTGACGGGCATTGGAGTACAGTTTGACGCGGAACATCGAGCTGCACTCGGTCCGCAGTTTATAGATTATCTGGCCCGTATCCATACACTGGATGTCCAAGGGGCCGATTTATCATCCTTTGACATTCCGAGTGCAGGCACGACCGAGGACATCGATCGGCAGATAAATTGGTGGGCTCGGGTTTGGGAGGAAGACCGGCTCGAGGCTGTTCCGCTCATGAACCTCGCGGAACAATGGCTGAGGCGTAATCGCAAGCCGCTGGACTTTGTTTCTCTGGTACACGGTGACTATAGAACAGGAAATTTCCTTTTCGATCCGGTGAGTAAGCGCATTACAACGATTCTCGATTGGGAATTGGGTTTCTTTGGAGATCGGCATTTTGATTTAGCGTGGGCTACAATGCCTTTGTTTTGCACTCCCGATGAGAGCGGTGCTCCGCTGTGTTCGTCCTTATACGCTCGCGATGATTTTTTACGGAATTATGAGCGTGCCAGTGGCATTCCTATCGATGAGGAGCGGTTTGAATACTACCGAATATTCGCACATTGGCGTGCAATCACCATGACGCTAGGCGCCGGACTTCGTGCTGCCGATGGATCAAAAACACATCAAGATGTCGTTCTGGCATGGTTCGGGAGCATTAGTTATCCGTTCTTGGAGTCATTACGACAACTTCTTGAAAATGTTCACTGTGTTTCGTCAGTGAGCGGTCAATTTGAAGATAAATTAGTTAAAGACTGGGTTTCTGCTCCCTAAAACGAGAATATTGTCTAATATTATGGCAAATTCGGTGAAGAGATAAGACAATGGCTGACATGAGCACAGACGTATTAAACGCCTATATCCTGCCTGGGCGCGCCTCGGATGCGCGTGTGGGCCTCACGCAGGCGCAAGAAGGGGAGAGAATTGGGCTTGGCGGGATTTGCTTGTCAGAGCGCTGGGACACCAAAGAACTTGGATCTGTAATGGGGGCCCTGACGCAGGTCACCGACCGGGTGCAACTGATCGCAGGAATCACGCATTTTGGAACCCGGCATCCTCTTGTGCAAGCTGGAATGAGCGCCACGTTACAAACACTCAGCGGCGGTCGCTTTGTTTTAGGATTTGGGCGGTCATTTCCACCTCTTTTCCGTAAAATGGGCATACCTGTTCTCAATAATGCGGGAATGGCAGATCACGTCGGTATCCTTCGACAGCTCTGGGCTGGCAAGACGGTGTCCTATGAGGGCCCAGCGGGAAATTTTCCCGAGATGCAACTTCCTCAGGCATGTGATAATCCGCCTCCAGTCATTCTGGGAGCCGTCGGTCCCCAGACGCTCGCGCTGGCAGGCGCGCATTTCGACGGAGTGGTCCTGCATCCGTTTTTAACTACGGAAGGTGTCGCTCGTTCGATACGGATTGTCCGTGAGGCGGCGGAGCAGGCTGGACGTGATCCACATAAGATCACCGTCTATGCGATTGTGGTAGCGGCGCCCGACACGCTATCCCCTGAAGAGCGCTCCAACGTTCTCGAGGCGCGTGCCGTGTCTTACTTCATGCATCACGAAATCGGTTTGCCCATTGTCAAGATGAACGGCTGGGACCAAGCGCCTATAGATCAAATTGCCGCGACAGGTCTAAGTCGATTGGAATTTGGCCAGAGCGACGTTGCGGAATCGCGCCGGCTCCTTGGCGAGGCCGCCAGTTTGATCCCCCGGCACTGGTTCGCCAGCGGAGCCGCCATCGGAAATGTTGACCAATGCGCAACCCGTCTCGGGGAGTACCTCGCTGCGGGCGCCGATCAAATCTTGCTCCATGGCACCACTCCCGACCAACAGGGGCCACTCGTGGCAGCATTTGGGTCGCTACGGCGAAGCGCAAGTAGCTGAGGGCTCGCTCGCGGATCTCGGAGGAGGACTCTCCGGTATCAGATGGCCCTGAGCTGCATACTAGGCTCGAAGGAGAAAAAAGATGGCGATCAGAACGGGGTATTTCGGGCTTGAGGTAACTAGCTTGGATTCGTGGGAGCGTTATGCGGGGTTAGTCGGTCTTGGCGTCGAGCGGTCGAGGGGCGGGCTGTTCTGCCGGATTGACGAGAAGGCTCGGCGCTTCCACTTTGTGGAAGGACCAGCGGACGATATTGCCTGGGTCGGTTGGGACGCCGGTAACCAGGAGCGCTTCGATCAGCTGCGCTCGCACCTCGAGAGCCTTGGTATTGCCACGCGGGATGGCGACGAAGCCTCCGCCCGGCTGCGGAGCGTGGACCGGTTTTTCCATTTCGTGGGGCCTGTCGGAGCCCGGCACGAGATCGCGCTGGGTCTGGAAGACGCGGGCTCTCCGTTCGTTTCGGACAAGGTCCCGCATGGTTTCGTGACGGGCGACCAGGGCATCGGCCACGTCGCCTTCAACTCGAAAGACCACAAGGGCGACGAGAAGTTCATGCGCGAGGCGCTGTTCGCGCAGCTTTCCGATTATATCTACCAGCCGATGCCCGATGGCAGCACGATGCATGCCTCGTTCCTGCATACCGGCCCGCGCCATCATTCGATCGCCTTCGCCGAGGGGCTGGGAGGAGAGAGCAAACTCCATCATTTAGAGCTGGAGATGAGTAAGTTGGAGGATGTCGAGAGGGCGTATGAACGCGTGCAGGCCGCCGGCATCGCCATCGGACTGACGCTGGGCCAGCATTCGAACGACCGGATCGTGTCCTTCTACGCGTACACGCCTTCCAAATTCATGATGGAAATAGGCTATGGCGGCCTCAGGATCGATGACGAGGATAGCTGGGAGCCGGTGATCCACGACCGCATCAGCGAATGGGGCCATGAGTTCCAGGCCGTCTGAATGTGCGAGGAGAAGGACGTGATGCCCGGCTTGATGCAGAATGCTCCCCTGAATATCGCCGACATTTTGCGCTTTGCATCAGTGGCGCATGGCGGCCGGGAGATCGTGTCAAAAAATATCGATGAGCCGATATGGCGATATAATTATGCGCGGGCCTGGACACGCGCGGCGCGGGCGGCGCAGGCGCTGTCGCGGCTGGGCGTGGCGCCTGGCGACCGGGTGAGTTCGCTGGCGTGGAACACGCATCGGCATTTCGAGCTGTTCTTCGCGGTGCCGGGCATGGGCGCGGTGCTGCATACCGCCAATCCGCGGCTCCCCGACGAGCATCTCGTCTTCACCATCAACCATGCGGGCAGCAAGGTGCTGCTGCTCGATCGCAACATGGTCGAGATCGTCGATCGGATCCGGGACCGGCTGGAGACGGTCGAGCACTATGTCCTGCTGAGCGACGCCGATCGCACGATCGATGGTTGGGGCTGCTATGAGCGCCTGATGGCCAGCGAGGCCGGAGATTTTGACTGGCCCCGGCTCGACGAGAATGCGGGCGCGTTCCTGTGCTACACGTCGGGCACGACGGGCGATCCCAAGGGCGTGCTCTATTCGCACCGTTCGGTCGTGCTGCACGCTCTTGCGGCGGGCCTGAGCGGTGCCCTCAACTTCTCTGCCTTCGACGTGGTCATGCCGTGCCAGTCGCTCTATCATGCAACGGCTTGGGGCCTGCCCTTTGCCGGCGCGATCAATGGCGTGAAGTTCGTCTTTCCTGGCGACAGATTCGACGGCGCCAGCCTTCAGCAGCTCATTGTGGACGAAGGCGTCACATTCTCGGGCGGCGTGCCGACGATCTGGACCCTGTATCTCGATCATCTGGCGCGGACGGGAGAGACGCCGGGCGGCCTGCAGCGGGTGATCATCGGCGGTTCGGCCGTGCCGCGCGACATGGCGGTCACGTTCGACAGGCTCGGTGTCGTGGTGCAGCAGATCTGGGGGATGACCGAGACCAGTCCACTCGGCGTCGTCTCCACTCCCACGCCCGCGCTCGCCGCGCTCGGCAAAGACGAGGAGAATGAGGCAATCTGGACCCGCCAAGGCCGGATGATGTTCGGCATCGAAATGAAGATCGTCGATGAGGACGGGCGAGACCTACCGCATGATGGCGAGCAATCCGGCGCGTTGATGGTCCGCGGACCCTGGGTGCTAGACAGCTATTACCGCTCCGATGCACCCGCGATCAATGCCGATGGTTGGTTCGACACAGGGGACATCTCCACCATCGACCGGTTCGGTTTCATGCGGATCACGGACCGCAAGAAGGACGTGATCAAATCGGGCGGCGAATGGATCAGCTCGATCGATCTGGAGAATATCGCGGCGGGGTGTCCCGGTGTGAAGGTTGCCGCCGTGGCTGGGGTCCACCATCCCAAATGGGAAGAGCGTCCGATCCTGCTGGTCGAACCGCATGCAGGCAGCAATATGACCGGCGAAGACATGACGGCGTGGTTGGAACCGCGCATTGTCAAATGGTGGATGCCCGACCGCATCATCATCGACACTGTCCCGCTCACCGCCACCGGCAAGATCGACAAAAAAGCGATCCGCGACCGATATGGCCGCGTGCTTGCCGAGCCGGCCGCATAGACCTGATCAGCCGCGCCGCAGCTTTCACACGTGATCGAACAGGAGACGATAATGACCGATACCGTGGCGCCCGAAAGCCGGTTCGCCGATGCCGCCGATGGCCGCGTCCATTACCATAGCTGGGGCGACGGCCCGGCGATCATCCTGATCCACGGCGGCGGGCCGGGTGCCTATGGTTACAGCAATTATCGCAAGAATGTGAAGCCCCTCTCCCGTCGCAACCGGGTGATCGTGCTCGATCTCCCGGGCTATGGCCAGTCCGCGCCGCGCGCCCAGCCTGACGGGCTCATCGTGTCGCTCGCCAATGCCGTGCGCGATGTCATGGATCATGCCGGCATAGAGAGCGCGAGCCTCGTCGGTAACTCGCTGGGCGGCATGACCTCGCTGCGCTTCGCGCTCGACACGCCCGAACGGGTCGACATGTTGGTGCTGATGGGGCCTGGCGGCGGCTTACCGACCTTGTCGCCATTCCCAACCGAGGGGTTGCAGCGGATGCTCGACTTTTACGGCGAGGAAGGACCGACGCTCGAAAAGCTCGCGCGGGTCACCGACCTTTTGGTCTATGACCGTTCATCGATCACGCAGGATCTGCTGGAGGAACGCCTGAAGATCGCCTCGCTGCCCGAAACAGCCGCCAACCCGCCGCTGCGCACCTTGATGGCGCACCCCAATGACCATCTGTGGAACCAGGGCCTCGACAGGATCGCAAGCCCCACGCTCATCATCTGGGGTGCCGAGGATCGCGTCCTGCCGCTCGATGCCGGGTTCGTCCTGCGCAAGCTCATCCCCAATGCTGACATGCATATCTTCGCCAAATGCGGCCACTGGGCTCAATGGGAAAGGCCCGAGGAGTTCAATATACTGGTAGATGAGTTCGTAAATCGGCAATAGCTGATTTACGTTGATCACGCCCTAGCCGGCGTGATCAATCGCCATACAATGTATTTCCGATACATCAGTCCCATTTATATCATGTCGGTGAGCCGGTGATTGAGTGTATCCGTCATCCCAGACCCACGTGGCGTAGATGGCCATGAGCTTTGAGTGTCCC
>NZ_LSIA01000063.1:0-16925 GCF_001556015.1 Novosphingobium sp. CCH12-A3
GCAATTGACGCCATCTTTGAGGGATTTGATTTTGTGATGTCAGCTTGGAGTATAGCCTAACCGGACGTCAGGATGCAGCGGCGGTTTCTGTCAGGATAGGGTTATGGCAAGCATTTATTGACGCATGTTCCGCCGTGTCATAGAATTCAACCTGACATTTTGACCGGAGGCGGCGATGAAAGGCCAGAGGATCGGTTACGTCCGGGTGAGCACATTCGATCAGAATGTCGATCGCCAGTTGGACGGGCAGTCGCTCGACCGGATTTTCACCGACAAGGCATCGGGCAAGGACATCAACCGCCCCGAACTCGATGCCATGCTCGCCTTCGCCCGCGAGGGTGACACCGTCGTGGTCCACAGCATGGATCGATTGGCGCGTAATCTCGACGATCTGCGCAAACTGGTTCAGTCCCTCACCAAAAGAGGCGTCCGGATCGAGTTCGTGAAGGAAAGCCTGGCCTTCTCGGGCGAGGATTCCCCGATGGCCAACCTGATGCTCTCGGTCATGGGTGCGTTCGCCGAATTCGAGCGCGCCCTGATCCGGGAGCGGCAGCGCGAAGGCATTGCGGTCGCCAGACAACGCGGTGCTTATCGCGGGCGGAAACGTTCCCTCTCCGACGAAATGGTCGCCGAGCTGCACCGCCGTGTTGATGACGGCGAGCGCAAGGCCGTCATCGCCCGTGACCTGGGGATCAGTCGCGAAACCCTCTACCAGTATCTCCGCGCTGCCACCTGAGCCGGTTTCACCCAGCCTCGCTCACCCTTAGGCTTGTCTGATTGATACGACCAATGTCACGTCTCTTGAATTGCTTGAATCATATCAATGAGGATTGGAGGTCTCCTTCGTCAAACGAATGGCAAGAGCGCGACCGATTGCCGCTGCGGCGACTGGCTGGACGGCGCTTGGCGGAAATGGTGCAACCGAACTAGCATTGATCTCGCAAAGCGCATAGGAGCCATCGCTGATGGCTTCACCAGGGCGAAATAGGAAGTCGGCGTCCCAAAGAAGCGGAAGATCGTGGTCGGCGATCGACAGCAACCTTTGCATCTCTGGAATCCAGCGATCCTCCATCGCTTTCCGTAAGGCTGCGAAGCGCGTCACCTCCGGTCCGAACATGGCGCGGCCCATCGGCTGTGGGGTTGACGACGTTGTATCAATGGCCGTTGGCGTCATCAGCGCAGTGATCAGGTTGTGCCCAAAGCCAACCACTCGGTGCCCGCACACGTAGCAGCGGACCATGCCCTCGGACGACTGCGGCTGATAAGCCTGATCGATCAGCACGCCGCCGTCGTTTAGAAACGGCACCCACCTTTCCAAGCACTCGGCTAGGCTGATGCGCTCCGATTTGCTTCCTTGGCGGGCCTCTTGAACTTTCACCGACGTTTTCAAAGCCGGAGCGTTTCCCGCTTCGTCTAGTTGGACACGCCATACATTCCTGCCGCCGTTGCCGTAGTTCGGCTTCAGCACGCGCGGGCCTGCGGCAAGATGTTCGGGGAAACGAGCGCGAAGGCCTTCAGCGTCCACGTATCGATCGACATCGCTGCCCCATTCCATGGATCGCGTTGTGTAGAGCACTTCCTTGACGCCGATTTTGGCGATCACGTCAGGATGCGCGCTGACGACAACGCCGCACGCCGCGACTTCGCGCAGCATCGGGTCGAGCACCGAGCGGTCGCCTGAAATGTCCAACGGATTCACCCAGACCAGCACCGCGTCGAACGACAGCAACTCGTCACGAATGTCGCGAACCGCTTCGTCTCTGTACAGTACAGGCCTTGTGGTCGCCCCGAACGACCGCAAGGCTTGAACGATCGGCCACTGCCGAGCTTCATGAAAGCCATGCGTCCACTCGGCCGCTTGTCCGCGCCAAAGAAGAGCGATGTTCGGGCCGGATGTCACTGTTGCATCTCCCATCGGACCTGCCCCCTTTGTGGTCGCCAACTCAGGTGTCGCGCAGAAGTGGGTGTTGATCCTCGGCGGACGGGTCAGCCGCCGCCGCGCAAAGCCGCGGCATAGCGGCGGTCGACCACTTCCCAGTCGATGTTGCGGAAGAAGGCGTCGACGTATTTGGCGGCGGCGGTGCCGTAATCCATGTGAAAACTATGCTCGTACATATCGAGCGCCAGCAGCGGCACGCCGGCGATTGCGCCGTGCATATGATCCCACGCCCAATGGTTGTGCAGCGAGCGGGTGTGGAGATTGTAGACGAGCACGCACCAACCTGATCCGCCGGCAAGACTCATGCCGGTGCGGCGGAAGTCGGTCTCCCAGCGGTCGAACGAGCCGAACGCCGCGCCCAGCGCGTCGCGGATCGAGCCGGCTGCTTGACCGTTGCCGCCCAGCCCGTCGAAATAGATTTCATGGAGCACGACCGAGCCGGTGCGGTGCAGCTCCTCGCGCTTGAGGCCGCCATAGACCACCGGCGGTAGGTCCGGGTCAGCGAGCGCGGCGGCAAGGCGTGTTTCGATCATATTCAACGCCTTGACCGAGCCGGCATAATTGTTCTCGTGGTGCGATGTGATCAGCCTTTCGGAGAGGCCGTGGAGCCTGGCGGGATCGAACCTGAGCGGCTTGATCTGATGATTGCCGGCGAATGCGAGGACATTCGTCGGCGCTGCGGTCGGCGTCTGCGCCGAGGCTTCGTTCATAGTCATGGCTGCGGCTCCAATGCCAAGAGTTGCGATTGCACTGCGTCGGGAAAATTGGTCGATCGTCACACGTCACTCCCTTCAGATGATCATTACATATGCGGCCCCGAGGACGGAGCAGACGCCGAGCACCGGCAGCATGCCGGCCTTGAACCGGAACATGGCGAGGATCGCACCCACCGCCAGCGCTAACGCGGGCCAGTCGACGGACGTCAGGACTGGGAGATCGATGGCGCCGGCCGCGAACGGCACTTCGCGGACTTGCCCGAACAAGGTGTGAATCCCGAACCAGACTGCCAGATTGAGAATGACACCCACCACTGCGGCGGTGATCGCCGAAAGCGCGGCCGACAATGCGCGGTTGCCGCGCAGGCGTTCGATGAACGGCGCGCCGGCGAAGATCCACAGGAAGCAGGGCAGGAAAGTGACCCAGGTGGTGAGAATCGCGCCCAACGTCGCGGCGATGAGCGGCGGCAGTCCGGTGGCCTCGCGGAAGGCTGCCAGAAAGCCGACGAACTGCGTCACCATGATCAGCGGCCCGGGCGTGGTCTCGGCCATGCCGAGCCCGTCGAGCATCTCGCCGGGCTGGAGCCAGCCATAGGTCTCGACTGCCTCCTGCGCGACATAGGCGAGCACCGCATAGGCGCCGCCGAAGGTCACCACCGCCATCTGGCTGAAGAAGGTGGCGATGCGGCTGAACACGTCGTCGGGGCCGAACGCGAACAGCAGCGCTGCGACCGGCCCGAGCCAGAGCAGCAGCAGGACGCCGGAGATGCGCAGCGACCAAGAGAGGTTCGGCCGGGCATGGTCGGGAAGGCCCTCGCCAAGAGCGGTGTCGCGGTCGTGGACTATCTCAGCGCCGGCGGGACCATGTCCGCCGCCGCCCTTGAATGCGGCGTAACCAGCGCGGCCACCGAAGAAGCCGATCAGCGCGGCGGCAAGCACGATCAGCGGGAAGGGCACGTCGAGCACGAAGATCGCGACGAACGCCAGCGCGGCAAAACCGCGCATGACGTTGTTCTTCAAGGCACGCGAACCCACCCGGACCACCGCCTGTAGCACCACCGCCAGCACGGCGGCCTTCAATCCGAAGAACAATCCCTCGACCAGCGGCACTTCGCCGAGCAGCACATAGACATAGCTGAGCCCTAAAATCGCGAGGAAGCCGGGCAGCACGAATAGCGCGCCCGCGACCAGGCCGCCCTTGGTCTTATGGAGCAACCAGCCAATATAGACAGCTAGCTGTTGCGCTTCAGGGCCGGGCAGCAGCATGCAATAGTTGAGCGCGTGGAGGAACCGCTCCTCGCCGATCCAGCGCTTCTCCTCGACCAGGATGCGATGCATCACCGCTATCTGGCCCGCCGGTCCGCCGAAGCTGAGCAGCGCGACCCTGATCCAGACGCGCACCGCCTCGCCAAAGCTGATGCCGTGCTCGTGCAGCGTCTCGACTGCGATTTCAGCGCGTGCGCTGGCCTCCATCTTTAGTCCTCTTTTCGCCGGGTGAAGTGAGCATAGAATCCGTCGAGCGCGGTCGATCCGCGCGCGATCCGCTCCTCGTCGTCGTCGGTGCCGGCACAGATGCCGGCGATAAGCGCGCTCACTCCCGGAGTTTCCGGGCGCTCGAACCGAGCATCGGCAATATCAAGGTCGTGAACAATTTCGCCGAGCGCCCGCAGCGCGGGGTCGGTCTCGAGACCGGTGCGGAACACCAAGGTCTCGAAGGAGCAGCGGTCGCCTTCGTGGGTGAACTCAGCGTCCGCCATGTCGAACCTCAGTTCGTCAGGCTCCGGCACATATCCTTTGCCCTCGACGAACTTGAAGCTCGCCTCGGGGTCGATGAAGCGGCGAATGAGCCAGGCGGACGCGATGCGATCGACATGGACATGGCGGCGCGTCACCCAAACGCGGCGCTTTAGCTCCGCCGGGGTCAGCTCGGGCGCACTGGGGCCGCTCACATCGGGATGTTGGTGAGAGCGGCGGTCCGCCTCGGTGATGGCGGCCTGTGCCGCCTGCCGACCATGCGCACCGAAAAAGTCGATCGCGGCGACCTCGTTCAGGCGTTTGCGCAGGCGGCCCACATCCGCCGCCGCGACATACTCGCCCTCACACAGCGCGCGCGCCTCGCGTGCCAACTCCTCATAGTCGGCGTCACGCGCAGCGTCGAACACTCCGCGCAGCTCCGCATCGCCCATGCCGCCGACAAGGCGCGCTTCGAGGATCAGCGCCTCGCCGCCATTTTCGGTGATCTCGCGATGCAGTTCTTCGAACAGCGCGCGCGTGTCCTCGCGATTGGGGAGCGCATGGACGGCGTTCTTGAGCGGCGCGGCCCCGATCGCCTGCAAACGCCGCCAGACCTTCACCCGCAAATAGGCAGGCTTAGCCGGAAGCTGCGGGATCAGGAGCAACCAAGGGGAAGCTTGTGTGTTTGTCATAGTTGTATCGTCACTAGCCTACAAGTGTAAGGGTTGCATCACAAGCCTCATGAGCATAGGACTGCTTATCCCGAAGAAAGAAACCGGAGCGCAATGTCGCGGCTCGCCGGCGGCGCGCTCGCATGACGTGAGGCTTTCCGTGTCGAGTGCGCTGATGAAGGATCAATTATGCTGAAAAAGACCATCGCCTTGGGATTCGCCAGCCTCCTGCTGGCAAGCCCGGCATGGGCAGCGCCGGACTGGTCGGCTGTCGACCGGGCGATAGGACGAGCGGGGGCCGAACAGCCGGGGGGCGTTCACCGCTACAGCTTCCCGCGTTCGGACCTGAGCGTCACGCTGGATGGGGTGACGATCAAGCCCTCCCTCGCGCTCGGTTCCTGGGCGGCGTTTCAGCCGATGGGCGACGAGGCGATGGTGATGGGCGATCTCGTGCTGACCCACGACGAGGTGAACCCCGTTTTGAGCCGCCTGCTCGCAAGCGGTTTTACGATCACCGCGCTCCACAATCACCTGCTCCGCTCTTCGCCTGCGACCATGTACATGCACATTGCCGGCCACGGCGACCCGGTGAAGCTCGCGGCCGCGCTCCGGCAAGCGCTATCAGCCAGTCGGACCCCGCTCGCCGCGCCGCAATCGCCTTCGGCCAGCGCAGCCGCATCGCGGCTCGACCTCGATGTGGCCGCGCTCAACCGGTTGATGGGCGGTGAGGGCAAGACGGCCGGTGGCATCCTCCAATACAGCTTTCCGCGCGCCGAGCGGCTGATGGACGGCGATATGGAGACTCCGCCGACGATGGGCACGGCGACCGCGATCAACTTTCAGCCAACCGGGGACGGCCGAGCCGCCATCACCGGCGATTTCGTACTTGTCGCAAACGAGGTCGATCCGGTCCTGCGCGTGCTGCGGACGAACGGGATCGAGGTCACGGCGCTGCATAATCATATGCTAAACGACGAGCCGCGGCTGTTCTTCATGCACTTCTGGGCCAACGACGACGCAGCCAAGCTCGCCCGTGGGCTGCGCGCGGCGCTCGACAGGATGAACAATCAGAGGAGTTGAACTCGGACGACGGCTCATTGGGCCGTAACCGCCGCCCGCCCGACCCCACGGCCCTTATGCAGGAAGTGGAATGGAACATGGCTAGCAAACGAACTCTCACTGTTGTCGCAGGCGTGGGCGCGGCCGCGCTGGCGATCGCGGGCGTGGCGATCGCGCAAAACCACGAGGCGAACGAAAACCGGATAATCGGCAAGCACAGCGAACGAGACATCCCGCTTGCTCAGGTGCCCGAGGCCGCGATGAACGCGGCACGCGCGCAACTCGCGTCAATAAGCAAAGCGGAGCAAGTCACCCGAAAGGCGGACGGAAGCACGCTCTATGAAATCAAGGGCAAGAACAGCGACGGAAAGACGATCGAACTGTTCGTCACGCCCGAAGGCCAGGTGCTCGGCCGCGAATGATGGATCAGCACGGGGCGCCGGCCGTCGAGGGCCGTGCGCCCCTTCCGAAATGATACTGCGGAATAGGAGACGAAAATGCGGCCAAGACGATGGATATTGTTATGCGCCGCTTTGGCCGCCCTGCCTGATAGTGCGATCGGCCAAACCGAACCCGCGTCGGCGACGGGCTCGGCGTTGTTCGTAAGCTGTCAAGCGAATGAGCCGCGATGCGGCGCTTACCTCCAAGGCGTGCTCGACATGATGATCGTCGCGCGAAAAGCGGAATGCCGCGCTCCACGCTATGACCGATCGGCGCTGCGCGCGGCATATTTACGCTGGGCGGAGCAGAATAGCTATTTTATGAGTGTTCATATGGTGGCCGGAGCTGAACGCTCGTTAGCGAAGGCTTGGCCATGTCAGTAGCATCGTACCCCGCGGCGTAGCCTGCCCGGCGGCTGCCTTTGAGGGCAGGCGGAGCGTCCGCCTGGCGGTGAATTCCGCCAGCTCAACGATCCCATGTCGCGCCTCAAGCTCGCTAATTAGCCGATGTTCGCATTATGTCTGCCAAATCGTTGTCTGGCGCACAAACCTTGAGGTGACGCCAGGTGGCGGCGACCCGACTGTTGAGGTCGATGGCCATGGCCGCCAACAGATGCCCGAGGCATGCGAAGAGCACGATCGCAGCCAATGTGGTGGTTGAGCCTTGCCGGTCGGGCATGGGGCTCAGGAGGTCATCGGTTGAACCGGCTCGAACGCATACCCACCCGACGATGCCGGGCAGGAGAAGCAACAGAGCAATAAATAGCTGGTAGCCGAGCGTCATGCCGGCTGCGGGCGTCGACCGCCAGCCTCGGGCTGTCGCTCGGCGATCGGGCGTGCCTCGCGCAGGCACGGGAGCTGGAGCGCCCTGCCCTCACCGCCGATAAGTCGTGGCGGGCTGTGAAGGTGAAAGGGCTGAAGGTCGAGGTGTTGCGATAGCCGGCGACGACCGCTTTGCGCCCCAATGCTGGTCGCTCAGCGAGCGCCCGGGCCTGCCCGGAAGCGGACATTCTGACCTACGATTGTGGTACCGACGGAGGGGCAGGCTACCGTGCATCGGGATCGCGTGTCAGAACCGACCGGTTGTGACACAAAGCTCACGGCGAAAAGCGCCGTTGCTTCAGCGCCCTGCTTTCCTGCAAGCGGTCGGGAAGCGGGGACTGAAGAAGGCTTCTCAAACCATTACAGTGAGAAGGTAGGCTGATCCGAGCGGCACCGACACGATCTAATCAGAGCTTGACTATAAAGCTATCTAGGTAGACTTAATGGCGCATGTCTCGAACACGCGCGCTCTCACCCCAAGCCCGGATGATCCTCGCCGTCCTGCTCGACGCACGTGACGGATGGTCTCACGGCTATGAACTGGCGCGGCTCGCCGGTGTGAAATCCGGCACGCTCTACCCCCTCCTGATCCGTCTGGAAGCGCAGGGCTATCTTGAAGCGGAATGGCAACAGCCTCTGGAGAGGGGACGACCGCCGCGGCACGCCTACCGACTGACGGCCAGCGGGGTGCAGCTCGCCCACGCCAATCCTCCGGGTCAATCGGCGTCACCGGCTTCAGGCCAGCGGGAGGCGACAATATGAGCGTTGGACGTCGGCGCGGCCTTGCCGATCTTGCCTGTCGCGCTCTGCAAGCCACGCTACCTCCCTCCTTGCAATCATGGGGAAGGGCCATCCGTTGCGAAACGGCGGAGATTTCCAACGATACCAAGGCGCTGCTGTTCGCGCTCGACAGTGTGTTCGGCCTCATACCACGCGTGCTCGCGTCGTATCTGCTCCGCCCCTTCGCCTCGCTGATCGGCGAAGGCGCCCTTTCCTCCGAAGGACTAACGACCATGGACTTTCACGAAAGCGCGGCGCGTCGCCCCCGCGCCATAGGTATCGCGTGCGCAACCGCCGCGGTCGCGCTGGGCCTCGCCTACATGGGGGTCGCCGGCGCTCCCGCGCGCTACCTGGGCATCAACCTCGTCGCGCTGGCGATCGGCATGACGCTGCTGGGTCTCGTCGGCCGCGTTATGCTCGCGGGCCCGCGGTGGGCGGGCGGGACGATCGCGGCGATGGCGGGTGCGCTGCTGGCTACCGCCCTGCTCGGCGACGACGTCGACGGCGCGGTGCGGTGGGTACGCCTCGGTGGGCTGTCCATCCAGCCGAGCCTGATCCTGCTGCCCCTGATGGTCGTAGCGTTCGCGCGATGCCGCGACGCGCTCGCGACGGCGGGCATGATCGTCGCCGCCGCCGCGATGGCGATCCAGCCCGACCGTGCGATGGCCGGAATGCTTGCGGCGGGTCTGGGTGGCTCGGCCCTGCTCCTCGTTCCTGCGATCGTCGGCTGGCGCCGCGATCCGGCGAATCGCGACTCCTATGCCGCCTTCGGGTTCGTCTGGCTTGCCGGGATCATGGCTGCCGCCCTCGGCAACTACCCGACCCCGATAGTGGGTTACGGCGGAAGCGCGATCATCGGCTATGCCCTGAGCCTTCTGGCGCTGCCGAAGCTGACGGGAGCAGGAGTCGGCGTGGACGCGCAGGCGGCCGGCGAGGCCGAAACGACGCCGCTCGATCGCCATCTGCTCGTCGGCGCGGCCTGATCCGAATGGCCGACGCCCACACGGGCGGCCGCCCTCGCCGCGCGGCCAGCTCGATACTCAAGCGCCCATACCGGTCTTGGCTGCTCGCGATCCTCGTCGCCGCTTCGATCTACTACGCATGGACGGAGATCACGAAGACGCGAGGTGCCCAGAAGGTGTCCTTCGTCCCGGCGGAACAGGCGTGCGGGACGGCGGGCCCGTTCCGCTACTGCGTCAACCGGGACCGGCGGGGCTCCAACGGCGACATCGTCTATCATCTGCACGGTCGGAACCTGGACGAACGCATCTGGAACGACGACACCTACTTGACCGCGATGCTGCAGGGCGAATGGCAGCGTAGCCGGGCGCTGCCGCCCACCGTCGTCACCCTGTCCTACGGATCGACCTGGATTCTGACGCCCAAGGGCGAAAAGGCTGACAGCGGCTTGCTGGACGATCTGATGACGCGCCTGCCGGCGATCGAGGCCAAGGTCGGGCGCCCGCACCGCCGCCTGCTGATGGGCGAGTCGATGGGCGGGCTCAACGTCCTGGTCGCGGGCCTCTCCTACCCATCGCGGTTCGCCAAGGTGGCGGCGTTATGCCCCGGCGTATATGCATCCTCGCCGTTCGCATCGCTGTCTACGATCCGCACGACGGCGGAGCGTACGGGTGCGAACCCCAAGATCGTGTTCGGCGTTTTGCTTATGGCACGGAAGTATTTGGCTAGCGATGCGGAGTGGCGGCGCGTCTCGCCGCTCGATCTGATCGAACGGGCGGGGCCTCACTATCCGGCGCTCTACCTCTCCAACGGTCTGTACGACACCTACGGCAACTTCGAGGGTACTCAGCGACTTGCCGACATGGCTCGCCAGCGCGGGGTCAGAACGGAGTGGCATCCGATTTATGGCGGGCACTGCGCGACCGATACGTCTTCCTTGGCCGCGTTCCTTCTTTCCTAAGCACACCTGCTCTCTCTCAATAGGAGACTTTATCTTGCCAAGAATCCGGGTGGTCATTCCCACGCTCCTTGCAATCGGCATCGCTGGAGCGGCCTGTGGGCAGGCAATGAAGAATGACAGCTCACCCGCGAGAGTCGAGGTTCCGAAGGTAGAACGGGAGGGCGTCTGGCAATCTACCCCTGGCGGCACGCAGGTGCCGCTCTGGCCTGCGAACGTCCCTCTCGCCAAACCCGACAGCGGCGATCGTCCCGAGACGACCGGCAACGGCTCACCCCTTGTGGGGGGAAGAAAATGGCATTGGGCGACCTATGTCACCCGGCCGACCATGACGGTCTATCGGCCGAAGGGGCGCAATACCGGTGTTACGATGCTGGTCCTGCCGGGCGGAGGTTTTTACGCCGTAGCTATGGACCTGGAAGGCACCGAAGTCTGCGATTGGGTGACCCGGCAGGGTATGACCTGCGTCGTGCTCAAGTACCGGACGCCGCAAGTGTGGCCGAAGGAGAACGGAGAGCAGCAGCGACCGAAGGTGCTACTGGGTTTGGAGGACGCCCAGCGCGCGATTGGGTTGCTGCGGCAACGCGCCTCGACCTACGGGATCGACCCGCGCAAGATTGGCGTAATCGGTTTCTCGGCCGGCGCGTATCTCGTGGCGAATATGAGCAACACGGAAGAGCGCACTTATCCGCTTACCGACGCGGCCGACCGACAATCCCCGCGGCCCGACTTCGCGATCGTGGCCTATACGGCCCGCATGTTGGATAACAGCAAGGGGAAGAACAGCCTCGAACTAAAGCCTTGGGTGAAGATCAGCGCGAAGGCGCCGCCCACGCTCATCATTCACGCGATGAACGACTCCGTCGATGATATCCGACAGCCGATGGCTTATGCGCTGGCGCTGAACGACGCCGGCGTGCCGGTCGATATGCGTGTCTACGCGAAGGGTGGTCATGCATTCGGGATGCGGCCGACGGCCGATCCGATAACAACGCAGTGGCCTGGGCAGGTCGAACAATGGCTGCTTAATATAGGCATGCTGTGACGCGGACGACACGACCACGTTCTTAGAGACTCTAAATCGTCTCACATGCTCTGCCGTCTCCTTCAGCGTCTGCGGCAACTCTTAGGGCTTGTACTATGATTCGTTCCTGGCTTTGCGCTGCGCTCCCCTTTATCCTACTCGTTCCGGGCGCGACGGCTTGCGCCGAACAGGTCGCTCCAGAGCCGCCCAAGGTCACTGACGCGCTCCCGCCCATCACCTTTCCCACTAGCGCCGCGCACGACGCGCCCTCGGCACTCGGCCGCCGTTATCAGGTGTGGGTCGACCTACCGCCGTCCTACGCACGTTCTAAGAAGTCGTTGCCGGTCGTCTTCGTCCTCGATCCACACTGGGCGCTCCCGGTGACGCGCTCGGTGCGCTCGCTCGTCGGACAAAGGGGTCGCAATATCGAGGACTTCATCCTGGTCGGTCTTTCCCATGACCAGGACAGGGGCTTGGAGGGGCAACGGCGCGACTACACTCCTACCGATCCCCGACGCGACCCCGCGCACTCTCCGGGGTCATACTCGGCTCCGAGCTACGGTGAGGCGGAAGCATATCGACAGTATATTGAGACGGTCGTGTTCCCCTTGGTCGCTCGGAATTATCGCGTCGACATGAACCGCAAAATCTTGGTGGGGCACTCCTATGGCACGCTGTTCGGCTTCCACGTGCTGTTTACGCGGCCGGAGATGTTCAACGGCTACGTCTTCGGCAGCCCCTCTCTCTGGTTCGATCTCGGGGTGATGTTCCGTACGGAAGAAGCGTGGGCGCGCTCCGGCCGGAAGCTGTCCGCGCGCATACACATGGTGACCGGCAGCTTCGAGGCGATCGCTCCAGGAGCCCGCTACAACACCACCAACGACCTCGTCGCGGATATGGAGCGGATGCGCCGCACGCTGGCCTCACGGGGGCATCCCGGCCTTTTGATCACAAGCGAAATCGCGCAAGGCGAGGACCACCTGACGGTATTCCCCGACGTGGTCACGCGCGGTCTCCTGGCAGTGCTGCCCGGCCATGGGCCATATACGGGCAGCTGAGCAGCAGGGTCACAACCGAACGGTTGTGACACCTTGCGCCTTGGTCCGCTTACCACGCCGATGCGTCCGTAAGCCGACGTTCCGCTTCCGGCCCAAAAGCCTCCTCTTTCAGCGTTCCCCGCTTGGCCAATGACGGCCGAGGAGATGAACCATGGGATACTCTCGATTTGACCCCGCAATACAAGCCCGTGCAGCCTGGAACGCCGGCAAGACCGTTGGCACCAAGCGACCTCTGACGCAGAAGCAAATCTGGGCGATACGCTTCCACCTAGATCGCGAAGGCCGTCTCCGGGACAAGGCTCTCTTCGATCTCGCGATCGACAGCAAACTGCGTGGCTGTGATCTCGTCAAGGTCAAGATTGGCGATGTCGTTGCTGGCGCGGACATTCGCAATCGCGCCATTGTCATCCAGCAAAAGACCAACCGTCCCGTCCAATTCGAACTGACAGCGGATGTTCGCGCGACTCTGATCGCCTGGCTAGAGCGACGCGGCGGTTCGGCTCACGATTATCTATTTCCGAGCCGCGTCGATCTCCATGGCCATATGAGCACACGCCAGTATGCCCGCCTCGTCGATGAGTGGGTGACCGCCATCGGTTTGCGTAAGGCTGAGTACGGCACTCACTCGCTGCGGCGAACGAAAGCTGCGATGATCTACCGTGCCACCGGCAATATCCGAGCTATCCAAATTCTGCTCGGCCACACCAAGATCGAAAACACGGTTCGGTACCTTGGTGTCGACCTCGAGGATGCCTTACTGTTGGCGGAGCGCACCGAAATCTGACACAGCAAGCGGTCGACCGACCTATTCGGTCGGCCGCTTTGAGGCGGCGTTAGAATGGCGTGATCGACCGAAATTGGGTGGATTTGCGAACGGCGGCTTTCAAGCCAAGCAAAGGGCTAAGTGGAATGTCAGCACGGCGTATCAGCAAATGGATAGGCCACCACCTGATACTGGTCTTCGAACACAATGTAGCCAGGGCGTTGAGTGCGGAGCATCGACACTTGCAGCCCATATTTCTCTAGAATCCGCTGATACTCCCGCATCTGGCCAATATGCTCGGTCGATGCGTCACGAAACCAGCTTAATGCTTGAGCCTTCGCATGGGGCTTTGAAGAAACCGCAAATCGGGTTGGCACCGGCAGGTGAACTTTGAACCAAGCGTATAGCGATTCCAGATATTTCAGGTCATCCGCATCCATCTCACCGCTCAAAGCAAGAACTTCCCCTGCTTGGAAGAGCCCCTGCCGCCGACCTGAATCTTCATCCAGCGCATCGATTACAAACCTGACAAACATCCGACAGCTTTTAGCGACATTCCGCTCTGGCGTTAACGGCGACTTCGGGGTCGCTTCCTGAATGGCAGAAATTTTTCAGAAGCATGGCAAAGCTGCAAGACCGCTTTTGGGATCAAGCCCAGGCTTCCGTTTCGACTGAAACTGGGTGGTTAGCGGACGGTCTGCTTTCAGGAAGTTCTGGACTTGACCAGCCATCACCCTGAATTATATAGTTAGCATGATAACTAAAGGAATGTCATGATCCATCAGTTGAACATCATCGCACGGATCGCGCCACATCCAACGCACTACAACAAGGCGCGCGAGGCCATCTGCGAGATCATCGAACAGACGCGCGCCGAACCCGGCTGCATGGAGTTTCGTCTCAGCGAAAATGCACAGGACGGAACACTGTATCTCTATGAGGAATGGCGAGACGAGGCCGCACTGGCATCGCACCACGATCAACCATACACCCGGGCCGTCTTTGAAGCCTACCGGGACTGGCTGGCAGAAGAGCCGCAAATCCTTCATCTCCGTCCGGTTCGGTAAGGCTGATGTTCTTTCTTAAAGAACTTCCCAGCCGACAAATGGTCGACGGTTATGCCGACCAATTCGCCGATGTCGATGTCGACAGAGTGCTCGACGCGCTTCGGTTGATGCGACGCGCGAGCCTGCTGATCCGCGAGCTGGAAGCATACTTCGCGCGCCATGACCTCTCGCAGCTTCGCTTTTTGATGATGATCCTTATCGACCGCGAACCCGAGCGAAACTGCCTCGCTGCAAGTGAAATTGCCGAAAGGCTGGACGTATCGCGGCCCGTCGTCACGCGCACCTTGCAGGGCTTGGAACGGGCTGGCCTGATCGCGATTTCGGAAAACTCAGAAGATGCTCGCTCCCGGAACGTGACCCTTACTCTCTCGGGGAAAGCCAAGCTCGACGAGGTTCTGCCGGGATACTTCGCCATCCTTCATCGTCCCGATCCAGCAGCCGACAAATGACATTCCGGATCGTTATATTGCGGACCATGCTCGTCTGGCTCGTCGTATGGCCGCTTGTGACCGGGATGCTCAAGCTGCTGGGGTTCATCGCGAGCGATATGGCGCTTGGATTTCAGACACTCATTCTGACGGCAATCCTTGTTCCCCTCATCAGTCTGCTGCTTGCTCCAGCGATGCATTCGCTGGCAACTCGCTTAATGAAGGAATGGTCATGACTGACAGGTTCGAAAGAGGCCTCGAGAATCTTCGCAGAATCGACGGTGAAGCCGGAGAGAAGGTGGTTGAAAGCTTAAAGGACATATCGCCGGATCTTGCCCGCTACACCATCGAATACCCGTTCGCCGATATCTACGCACGGCCCGGTCTTGGCCTCCGCGAACGAGAGATCGCGACGATCGCAGCCCTTACGGCGATGGGCACGGCACAGCCCCAGTTGAAGGTCCACATCCAAGCCGGACTCAATGTCGGTCTTACGAAGAGCGAGATCGAGGAAATTATCATCCAGATGAGCGTGTATGCCGGATTTCCAGCAGCGTTGAACGGGATGCAAGCCGCCAAGGAAGTCTACTCGAGCTCGGATGCCAGCGAATTCGATCAGGATGAGCCTAATTGACGGCAGCTTGCGGTAAGGAATTCTGCCCAGGCGAATGTCCGCAACTGGGTGGAAAGCGGCCATGAGTAGCGGTTTCCTTAAATGAGTAGTTGGGGCAGTCAGTCGCTCCGTTCGTCCCACACTTCGATATTGTCGGCGCGCCTGATCCTGATGGGCAGCTTCTCCTCGAGAAGGGCTGAGAGGGAACGCGCGGCAAATAGGTCTCGTACGGATTCGCTATCTGCTGCCGCGTCCTGCAATCGTTGCCAAAGAAGGAAAGTGTAGGGCTGTACCCCTCCCGTATAGGGGATGCCGCGGAATGACGTTTCCACTTCGCCGACGATCCGCTGATGCGGTTTGGAGGTGACGGGCTGGCCAGGTTTGGCGGCGCCGCTGGCGACGTAAGCGCGCAGAAACTTCAGCCTATCGGTCAGGCCGGGCAGCAGTTCGACAGCGATCTGATCTAGCACCGGACTTAGCGACGCCGGGATCTCATCACCGGCAGCAAAACCATGTTCGCCCTCTAGGTTATATTCCACAAGGTCGAGATCGGGCGCATGCATGCGTTCGACCCAGCGATGAACTTTGGGCGCGTCGCGCTGCATGATTGCGAGCGGAACCGGATCGCGCCCAAGATGAGCGAACAACGGGCCAAAAAGCGAATAGTCGCCGATCGAAGGCTGGGTGCCAACCAGATAGGGATGCTGTGTGAAATGTGCGTCGAGCCCTTGAAGTAGCTGGCGATAGCTTTCCTCGATTGCCGGGATTGTCTCGTCCGACACGCCCAGCATTGGCAGATAGCTGTTCATCCGCGCCATCACCGAGGCGGTGCGCTCGGCATTGCCGCCGACCCCGAAAGCATCTTGCAGAAAAGCTTTCTGTCTATCGAGGTAGGACCAGCGGTAGTGCATGGCATGTCGCGTCAGGCCAAGCACCGAATAGAGTTCGAACAGGTGCGCGACTGCGAGTTGGCGCGGCGTCTTCGGATAGGCAGAATAGCGCACACCGGCGCGTTCGAAGTGATCGATGATGTCGACGGTATCTTGCACGACGCTACCATCGGCAAGCTCCACGACCGGGATGATGCCCCGCCCGATTCTCGGCACCACTACTTGCGCGAAATGGGGGTCGCTGGGCGGTCTCTCACGGTAGCCGATGCCCTGCTTGCGCAAGTAACTGCGAACCTTGCCGGTATAGAGCGAGTGCGGCAGGCCATAGAGGACAAGAACATTTGTCATCAGGTGGGCTGATTCCTCAATATGAAACTGCAAGGCCGCTGAGCTTGCCCGCTAACAAGGATGCCGCCGAATGTCTGCAACGGGTCGTTTGCGGCTGGTCCGCTTCTGGGCATGTGGCCGGCAACGATGTCCGCCCCCGGCTCGTCACGCAGAAGCGCCAGCACGGCCGATGCATCCAGCACCACCTCGCTCGTGGGGCAGGATCGCTAATGCTCGCTTCGTCGTGCCCGGCCTCTTCACGCCTGTCGCGTAGGAAGTCTTCGGTGGTGCGCGGCGACTTGACCGCCTGCAGGTACAGCTCGCGTGCGCGCATCACACGATGGCCGATGGGCACAAGTCGGACGCCACCCGCTTCTACGATCGCGGTCACCTTCGTATCGCCCGACAAGCCCATTGCTTCGCGCACGGACTTCGGAAGAACCATTCGCCCATTGGCAGCCACCTTCAGATCAATAGCCGTCATCACACGTTGAACCTTAGACCAAATATGCCACGGTTTAAAAAGTGGCACACAATCAGATAGGACGCAACGCCATAAGAAATTTGGTTGTACGATAGGGGGTCGCTCAACGGACACAAAATTTGGCCCGATCGCCAATCTGTAAACGCTCGCGCTAAGTGGCGGCATTCTGATCGCGCTATTTGTCGGCGAGCG
>NZ_LSIA01000064.1:0-5315 GCF_001556015.1 Novosphingobium sp. CCH12-A3
CACCAGCAGCACCTAAATCTCCACCGAAAATTACACCACGAGCGCGGACGCTAACGCATCAAGCACCGCGAGGCTCTCAGTCAGTTCTTGTTCGATGGCCTGCAATTCAAGCCACGCCTGGTCGAGTTTACCAATCTCGTTGTTCATTTCGCACACACTCCAGAGAGAACCAGAATTTTGGGTCGCCGCCCTTGCTCAGAATCCAGTCGTGCGCCTCGCCGCGGTTCATCCCGCTGGGCGCGCAATATCCGGCCATGCGCTCGAGCCGACCCATCAGAGCCTGCTGACCGACCGTGATCTCGCGACGGCGCCACTGCTCATTCATCGCCGCCTTCCCTGACCCCAGGAAATCGATGACTTCCCGGTGGTAAAGCCTGGCGAGGCTCGACCACTGCAACCGGAGACCGAGCGCCCGGCAGCTTTCGAAGCGCTCAGGATCCGCGAATATCCAGCTGATCATCTGCGAAAGCGTCCCGCCGAACGGCTCCGCCCTGAGCAGTAGCGTGATGAAGTTGTCCGGGTCAGCAAAAAGGCCGATCAGCGCAGCTTCGTCGAAGTCGTCCATGGACAACAACACCAGCGCGCTGCCGAGCGCATATTTGCGCGCATCGCCCTTGCCATTGCGCCGGAATGGGCGAGCTTGCTCATCTCGCATGATATCTCGGGCACTCTGCTTCGCGACCTGCAGCTTGCGAAACAGCTGCTCCTCAAAGCAGTCCAGACCACCAATGATCTCGGCAAGACTGCGTGCTGGTTCCTGATCGTCTTCGTTTTTCATGAAGCCGAGGTAGGCTGGGCAGCTGGATCTCGCTGCACATTACCCCCCTCAAAAAACAAACGCGCTTTGCCGGTTTTGCCGGGGGTGAATTGCAGCGAGAGAGAGCGGCAGAGCCGACAAGAAGGGCAGAAAAGGGGGGTGGTGCGCGACAAAGTGTTTTTCTGCCTGAGGCGAAAACACAACCGCGCTGCCCACCCCCCTTCAAGGTTCCGAAGGCTACAGATGCTGGTGAAATACGGTGCATTGAGGAAAGGCGATCCGGGCGTTGCCGGAGTCATGTCCGCTGCGCGCAGTGCCAGGAATCTGCAATCGCGCAGACGCCGCGAGGAAGCCGAAGAAAGCAAGGACGAGTCAGCTCGCCGTCGCCGGAAGACGATAAGCGACCGCGAGGCGGCGGCCGCATTGCTCCACAAGGTGCGGATCCAGGTGCCTCAAAAGTCACGGCCAATGCGAAAGGGTACGCCGCGAAAGCTTACCAATCGCTCTGCGGCAAAGCTGCCGCCCGGCGGCTTTGGCGAGAGCTCATCGAGAGGCCCTGATGGTTTTCACAGCATCCATTTTGATTTCACCGCACGCTCGTTCACCTCTCGTGGACGAAGGTGGAAAACCCGCGAGGCAGAGCGCTCTGCGCTCTACATCCTGCGCGAGGAGGGCCTCGAAGCGCCGTCGTCGTGGATCTCGAACATCTCGGCCGATCGCAACGAGATCTCGAGCTTCTTCAGAACGGTCGAGCTGCTCGAGCGCCACGATAGGAAGAATGCCACGGTCTACGTGAGCGAAGTCATCGCGCTGCCGGCGGAGTTGACTATGGCCGGCAGGCTGGAAGCGGTCAATGCCATTTGCCGGACGCTGCAGCAGCGCGATATCATGTTCGTGGCAGCGCTGCACAAGCCGGACCCATCGGGTGACCAGCGCAACTTCCACGTCCATGTCATGTATTCGACGCGGCCGGCTACCAGACACGACGCATACGACTGGTCCTTCTGCGCATCAAAGGACCTGTCGATCAACTGCCCCGTCGGAATCCGGGCGCGCCGTGATCACGTTGTGCAGTGTCTGAACGAGCAGCTGGCCCGAGATCACATCGACAAGCGCTACACTGCGCTGAGCCATCGTGCGCGCCATATTGCCGGACCCGTTCAACCGAAAGTCGGTCAAGCCCGGACCTGGGCTGTACGGAGGATGGCTGGCGTCGAGATGCAGTGCGAGCGACTTTCCAATCTCTTGGAAAAGACACAGCACGCTCGCCAGTTTCTTGTCAGCGCGAACGCCAGGCTCCGGACAGTCAGCCAGCTGATCAAGCGCAAGATCGCGACGACCCAGTTGGACATGCTTTCGATGGAGCATGTTCCAGCAGAACTTGATCTTGTGAAGGCATCCCTTGCGACATCGCTGGCAAGGAGGACCGCATGCGCTGACGCCTTGGCAGGCCAGCATCGTCGAGAGTTGGATCAGGTCGCGCAAGCCATCCGCGATCAGCTTGTGGCGATCAGCCCGGCGAAATCCGAGCAGCAGTTGAGCGAGCATGCTGCGGGCATCCGCTCGCAAATCTCTTCAAGAGCCCTCGCCGCCTTGAATGCCGAAAGGAGGCTCAGCAGCCAGATGGCCAATGCCGGCCGCGAACTCGAGCAGGACTTGCTAGCGCGTCGTGATGATCCAGCTCCGGCGCTTCGAAAAGATGATCTTCGAGCCGGGATGCAGGCTCGGTTGGCAGAGGCTGCGCTGAACGCCGACATGACACTGGTCACGACGAAGGAGATCCTGCGCAGGACTGCTGAGGCAATCGCTGTCCAGATAAGAGGATCAGACAGGTCCCTGGGCGAGATTCATGCTGGGACCGGGGATACGCGGCAAGAGATCGAAACCACTTTGCGCAGGCGCGCGATTGAAATCGATTCGGCCATGTCGAGCAACAGTGCAAGGATGTCCGAGATCACCGCCGACATTCAGACGCCGCCCCGCAGGCAGGAATCGCACGCGCGCGAATTGAATGGCCCTGCACCGACGGAAGACCAGTCATCCGAACAGGAGGAGACAGCGCCTGCAAGTGTGCCGCCCTTGCCTGCCTTGGACCATCAGGCCGAAGTCAGCCGCATTGAGCGTGAGAACCTCGACAATCAAGCCTTGCTCAAGAAGCAGAAGGTCAATGCCGTAAGCGCGTCGGCGCTGCCCGATGAGCATACCGAAGCTCCCTCTGAAGCTCTCGCTCCCACGTCAGCAGGGCCGACAAATTTGAACTCATCTGCCGACAGCTTGCTGCCGTCTCAGGCCACCATTGTCGCTGGCCCAGCACCGGCAGAAAATCGCACATCCAACGACCAACGAGGAATGGAGAATACCTATGTCAGTGAATACGACCACTACGACGAACTCGACCGGGATTATGAATACGAAGGCTGGGATAACCAGTTTGCTGGAAGCCTCAACTCGCCCAATTTGTGCAGACTGCAAGCACAGCTTCTGGTTGGTGGATCGGCAAGCCCCGAAAGCAATCTGCCGATATCTCAAGGTCGTGACCTTCGGGGAGGTGATGAACGTCGGGGCGTGCGCGAAGTTCGAGAAGGACGCGGACTGACGCTTGCCCAGCAGGTCGCCGATCTGGGGATTGGCGACCTGCGAGCCGGCAAGGAGGAGGACACCGACGGATCAAGCTCCCGGACGCCCCGGCCTGCAGTCCGGAGCGCCGCGAAAGGACCACTGTTGAACGATGGACCTATCATCGACCCACGCAACCATGGGCGTGGTCGATGAGGCGCCGCCTCTGGCGGCGATTACGGCAGATGGCCGCCCTGAGACGGCCCGTGAGGAGAAGGAGGAATCTCGAGGCTGTTGGTAAAAATGAAACTAGCCGGACAGCTCGCAGCCCGCCGTCCGCACAGGAAAAAACTTTGATAAACCTTCCAAATTTCAATGAACCGTCCCGCAGGCGAATCGACGAAGCCGGTGCCATGCTGATCGCAGAGCTCTCCGGTTGGTCCGTGGATCGCTGGCCCATCCTCCTGCCGACGAGGGCTTCCGGCTACTTTCATGCAGCCGATGCGGATCTGCTGTTAGTCCCATCCAGCACTGGCAGCCGGGAGGACTTCAGCATGGTATCCTCGGTAGTCCGCGAAACGCGTTGCGATGCGCTGATCGTGAGGCTCAGTGAGACAGCGCCGGCTCATGTCTTCTGCTGCGTTCAGATCTGGAAGCCAGGCGTCGTGAATTGGAGCATAGGCAAGCTGTGGCTCAGCGAGAGCGGCCAAGGATGGATCATTCCGGATCCTGCTGACACTGCCGAGGACGACAAGTTCTTCCGTTTGCAGCCCGGGCGGTTGCGCGCCTGTTCCACTCCGCCAGGCGAGGCCATTGCGAGCCCTGATGCAGGGTTCGCTCGTGCCGATCGTCTGTATGCCTCGCGGGCGGTGGCATGACCGAGCAATTCGAATGGATCAGCCCGGCCAAGGCCGCCAAGATGCTGAAGCATGATACGCAGAACAACACTGCGGACTTCAGCTTCGCCACACTTCCAAACCTCGAGAGGAAGGATGCGACAGCTGTCCTTGCGCGCGCGAAACTGCAGCCACGACGACCGGGGCCTGGCGACCAATGGCCTGCCCCCTTCTGGCCGGTTACAGCTGCCGCAGACAGGATGATCTTCGCCCCCAATGCTGCCGTGAAGGATATGTGCGTCGAAACTGTCCTTGCCGATTACGACGCCCACGTCCTCAAGTATCAAAGCGTGCTGGCTGTCGTTCTCACGATGCAGTTCGGTCACGACTGGCAGGTTGTCGACATGCTCTCCTTGACGACCATGTTCCTGACGCAGAAACTTGCGCTGGAAAGGCAATTGACTTCGTTGCTCGTCGTGCACAATCCGGCGGTCGCGCTCTCGGCGCAGCCGCCACATGCGCATTGCGTCGTGCTTGCGCGCAAGCATCGCGCGGCCGGGTGGTCCGAGGTGCATCCAGATCTTGTCGCAAAAGATGCCGGGTCGCGTCTTGCTCGCGAATGGCTCGAATTTCGGGAGAAGTGGGCGCCCTCTTACAGATACCTTTGATTTTGGCGCGGGGGCTTATCGCCCCCTCTTCTTACCACTCTCTGGTCTGTGCCTGCTTTTTACTGGGGTAAGTTGCAGCGAGACGAGTGTGCTTGCCTGATCCAGGCTTCATGAAAGCTTCAGCCCCTCGCAAGTCCATCATGCTGGCAAGCATAAGTCGAAAACAGGCCGTCAGCGCGGCCGAGTTTGATCTTGTTCGCGCTGGCCGGCTCGCCGACGTCGATGACGCTGAAGTGCGCCTTGCCTTCGAAATGTTCGCTGCGGATCTTGATGATCTTTTTGACGGATAAGGTCGGCGCAGCACCCTAATAGCAGCTCATCAGAACGATTTCTGGCGCATATCGAGTAAGTTTCAGCAAGATTGCTTCACAGGTCAGGAATGTTCGAAATGCAGTTGTCAGGGCCCTTGTTCGCTGCGACCCTCGAATGAAATTGGTGCAGAGTGAATGGCTTCGTCTGTGAAGGGTTTCGGGCGCTTGCGTACGAAAGCCTCCAGTG
>NZ_LSIA01000065.1:0-9761 GCF_001556015.1 Novosphingobium sp. CCH12-A3
CCACACCATCGCATTCTTTCGATGCCATCATATCGATCCAACGCCTTTGCTTCGGACTGCTTATGAGTTCCGGCCGACGCCCATTACATCGACTCGGTGCAGGCGGCAGGATCGCAGTTCCTACTGGTGCTGGTCCCCGATGCTTCGTCACCGTAAGATTGCAAAGGTCGACGGTACCGGCGAATGTTCCCGGAATCCTGGTGGGGCGGATATCGGTTCGCCTGGGTTCGAAGTAGCCGGTGGTCGTGGCGACGATCGTGTTCTGTCTGCGCGCCATCATTCGGTGCTTCTGGTCTCCTGCCTCGTCGTGTGCCGGGCGTTCATGCCGCCGTCCAGCTGGCTCACTGCTTCATGCGGATGACCTTTATGGACCTGCGGGTGCGAAAGTAGGCCCGATTTGTCCGGCAGTCTCGCTTCGGTAATGGCATAACCCTTCTGTCGATCGGCACACCGAAACCGGTGGAGTCCGCCGCCTGCAAGACGCACAATGCCGCGATGACCAGCAAGACTTACACACCTGTCGTCATGACCAAGTCCGGACCGGTTCGGGGACGCATTAATGATGGCGTAGCGACTTATCTGGGTCTGCCATATGCTGCTCCGCCAACCCGTTTCGAATTACCGACATGTCCGGCAGGCTGGACCCAGGTGCGCGATGCCAGCGAGCGCGGACCGACAGCCCCTCACACGGTGCGTCCGTTCCCGAACCTTGATGTCGTGCCGCTGGTAGGGACCGGCAGCGACGGCAGTGACGGCGATTACCTGCGTCTGAACCTCTGGGCACCTGATAACGCCAAGGATGCACCGGTGATGTTCTGGGTCCATGGCGGCGGCTTTGTCGTCGGCAGCAAGGATGCTCCGATCAGTGACGGCACCGCATTCGCTCAATCGGGTGTCATTTGCGTCGCGATAAACTACCGCATGGGCATTGACGGGTTCCTTCCAGTCCCCGGCGCACCGACCAATCTTGGGCTGCGCGACATGCTGTTCGCGTTGCGTTGGGTGAAGAACAACATTGCTGCCTTTGGTGGCGACCCTTCGAACGTGACCGCATTTGGCGAAAGTGCCGGGGCAATGGCAATTGCGAACCTGGTAACGTCGCCTCTGGCAAAAGGCCTGTTCAGGCGCGCGATCATTCAGAGCGGGCATGGCGCGATGGTCCGGGCTATCCCGGTTGCACAGCGACTCGTGCGCAAGCTCGCTCGATTGCTGGGGGTTTCACCCGATGCAGATGGCTTTCGCAGTGTTTCGCACGTTTCCGCAATGGCTGCGCTGGAAAAGGTCGCCAAGCCGGCATCCATCGACCTGCGTGACAGTGACGGCTTCGAGCCGGTCTTCGGCATCAGTCGCTTCATTCCGGTCTGGGGCGACGATGTGCTCCCGCTGAAGCCGATCGAAGCTTTGCGGCAGGGAGCCGGCGCAGAAATCGAGATCATGATCGGCACGAACGCCGAGGAGATGAACCTCTATTTTGTGCCAACCGCGGTGCGCGACAAGATCCCCGGCCCGCTGGCATGGTGGTTGCTCTCGCGGTCGCTGCCGAATGCCCGCCGGGCGCTCAAGGCCTACGGATGGGGGCAGAAAGGAGTGCGCCCCGGTGTCGCGATGACTCGCGCGATGTCGGACCTCGTCTTTCGTTGGCCTGCGCGTCAGTATGCGTCCGCCCATCGTGGTCGAACCCACATGTACGAGATGGAATGGCGCTCGCCCGCTTGCAGCGGCGAACTTGGCGCCTGTCATGGGATCGAGCTTCCCTTCGTGTTCAAGACCCTCGATATCGCGACAGGACCTGCAGGCCTGGTTGGCGAAGCGCCGCCGAGCGAACTTGCCGACAGGATTCATTCGATCTGGGTGAACTTTGCGACTGATGGGACTGTGCCTTGGCGCCACTGGAACGGGGACCGGTTGGTCTATCAGTTGGCAGCGGGAGACACGAACGTCGAACCACCGATGGCGGCAGCTCATTTCCTTCGAGATTGAGAGAGATCGCATGTACCTTGAAAAGCTGCGGCTGGATGGCCGAACCGCCTTTGTTACGGGCGGTGCACAGGGCATTGGCCTTGCCAGCGCGCATGCGCTGGGTGAAGCCGGGGCTCGCGTGACGATTGCGGATCTGGACCGCCAGAGGCTGCAGCAAGGTCTTGATGCACTGCGCGAGGTGGGTATCCAAGCGACAGGTTGCGAGTTGGATGTGACCAACTCGCTTGCCGTGCAGCAGGCAGCAGATGCCATGCTTGCGCGCGAAGGGCGCATCGACGTTCTTGTGAACAATGCCGGTATCGCGCGGAGCGACACGCCTGCCGAGGATGTTGCCGACGAGCACTGGTTGAACGTGCTCGATGTGAATCTCAACGGGAGCTTCTGGTGCGCCCGGGCTTTCGGCCGGCACATGCTCGATGCAGGTTGCGGCAGCATCGTCAACGTCGGGTCGATGAGCGGGTTCATCGTCAATCGCCCGCAGCCGCAAAGCTATTACAATGCATCGAAGGCCGCCGTGCACCAGCTCACGCGCAGCCTGGCGGCAGAATGGGCGAACCGGGGCGTGCGCGTGAACGCCGTTGCTCCGACCTACATAGCAACGCCGCTCAACGCTTTTGCCGACAAGTCCGGGGAAACGTACCGCCGTTGGATCGACGGCACTCCCCAAGGGCGCTTGGGCGAACCTGCGGAGGTAGCGGCAGTCGTGCTGTTTCTTGCTTCCGACATGGCCTCTTTGCTGACTGGAAGCATCGTCATCGCCGATGGGGGCTATACCTGCTGGTGAGCGCCATGGCGTCGTCGTGCAAAGCCTGTCTGACGATCGGCACAGTCCGAAAACCTTTCATATAGGTCTGAAGGCTGTCATACAGGTCGCAGAGAAAAGAGACAGGACAGGCAGAGGACCTCGACATGCTTTCACTTCGCTACGCCATTCTTGCAGGTACCGCAGCCGTTTCGGCGCTTGGCCCGGTCCAGGCACATGGGCAGACGCAAGCTGCTGGGACTGCCGCTGGCGAAGGTTCGGCTGAAATCGCAGCCGATGCCTCGATTGTGGTCACGGCCCGCAAGCGGGCAGAGACGATCAAGGACGTCCCGGCTGCCGTCACGGCAATCACGGGCGATGTTCTGGCTGAGCGCGGGCTTAACTCGGTTCGCGAAGCAGCGGTTCTTTCGCCCGGTCTCAATATCAACAGCGACGGCGCGGGGCGTGCGTTCGTGGCCATTCGTGGCGTTGGTGTCACCCTTGTCCAGTCGGTCCAGCCCGGTGTCGGCCTGTTCGTCGACGGCATCTATCGGCCCAACACCGCGTACCTCAACAATCCCCTGGTCGACGTCGAGCGCATCGAAGTACTGCGCGGACCGCAGGGAACGCTCTACGGCAAGAACACCTTGGGCGGCGCGATCAACGTGATCACCCGACAGCCGGGCAACGACCTCTCGGTGCGGGCGAGCGCCAGCTATGCCGGGCCCGACAACCAGTTCATCGCGGCCGGTTCGGTATCGTCACCCCTGCTCCGAGATCTGCTCTCGGTCCGCATTGCCGCATCGCACCAGCAGCAGGACGGGTTTGCCCGCAACACGCTGCTCAAGAAGGATGGCAACCCGCTCAACAGTGACTCCGTCAACGCAACGCTGCGGTTTACACCGGGCGTCGCCGAATTGACCGTGAACGGCTATTACGACTGGATTGACTCGGTCAACATTCCCTACTCGCGCGTCAGCGGACCGCAGGCCCACTCGCGCGATCTGACCTTCAACACACTCAACCAGGTCAAGTACAAGTACCGCGGCGTGAACGCCAGGCTTGCGGTGCCAATCGATGCGTTGTCGAGCAGACTGACCCTGATCGGCGCGTGGGATGCGCGTTCGGCAACCAACGTCGAAAGTGATGTGGACTTCGGCCCGGGCGACTTCGCGCGGGCGAAGGGCGGCGACGAACTGCGCACCAAGACGGTGGAAATGCGCCTCGACAGCGACATCTCCTCGACCCTTTCGACATTGGTTGGCGTGTTTTACAGCCGCGAAGAAGCTGACGGTGTTGACGCGACGACGCTGTTCCCGGCCTTCACGCGCCTCCCATTTGCGGTGGTCCGGAACACGATCAACTCGACGCGAGCGGACACGTACGCGGCTTTCGGCACGGTGTTCTGGAAGCCGAACAGCGACTGGGAAGTCGCACTGGGCCTGCGCTATGATCATGAAAACCGTGTCGCCAATGGGTCGATAATCACAGTGCTCGGCCCGCTTGGTTCGACAGGCGGCGCGTTGCCCGCAGCGCGCATCAAGTCCGACGAATGGCAGCCCAAGCTGACGGTCAAGCGCAACTGGTCGTCTTCGCTGATGACTTATGCATCGGTCGCGCGCGGCTATCGCGGCGGCGGCTTCAATGCGCCCACGGCTCCCACCCGCACGTATCGCGGCGACAGCGCCTGGACTTACGAACTTGGTGCCAAATATGCTGCGGCCGATGGCAGCAGCGGTATGTCCGGGGCGGTATTCTACAACGATTACAAGGATTACATCGGCCTCAATTCGATTGCGCCGGCGGCCGGTGGCGGGCTTGTCACGGTGGATCTCAACACTGGCAACGTCGAAAGCTACGGCATTGAACTGGAAGGTTTCGTGCGTCCGGTGCCGGCTTGGTCGATCCGTGGCGGGCTTACCCTGATGCACGCGCGGCTTACCGACACCTCGGCCTACACGCAGACGACCGGACGGCGCCTCGCCTCGGACCGCCTGACCTTCCAACCTGACTGGTCCGCCAATCTGGCGACGGATTACACCATCGATCTCGGCAAGGACCAGTTCGTTCTCGGCGCCAATCTGACGGGCAAGGGCAAGCGCCTCGCCGCGACCCTGAACCAGACCACCCCGACGACGCTCGACGGGTATTGGCTGGTCGGAGCATCGGCCACCTACCGCGCCGGTCCGATCGAGGTTTCTGCATTCGCCAGCAACCTGTTCAACAAGGGCTATTGGGAAAGCTACATCGAACGCACCACTTTGCAGCTCGCAGGGCTCCCGGCATCGGACCTCGGGATCATGGGCGATGCAAGACGCTACGGTATCCGTATTGGCATGAAGTTCTGAAGATGACCGAGGTCACTTCATTCGAAGGGCGACGCCCACCGCCTGACGGGTTCCTGTCCGGACTGGAAGAACGCTTTGGCGATCAACTCCAGACCGGACAGGCGATCCGCGAGCAGCATGGATCGAGCGAATCCCATTTCGTAAAGATGGTGCCCGACGCAGTGGTATTTGCGCAGGACAAGCAGGACGTCATCGATCTGGTGCGGTTCTGTGCAGCGGCAAATGTTCCCATAGTGCCGTTCGGCGCAGGGACGTCCATCGAAGGCAACGCCGCGGCACCCTTCGGGGGCGTCTCGCTCGACATGTCGCGGATGAACCGGATCATCGCGGTCAACGCTGCCGATTTCGATTGCGTCGTCCAGCCAGGGGTGCGGCGCGAAGAGCTCAACCAGCACTTGCGCGACCAGGGCCTGTTCTTTCCCATCGATCCGGGCGCCAACGCCACGATCGGCGGCATGGCCTCGACCCGGGCATCGGGCACGAATGCTGTGCGCTATGGAACGATGAAGGACGCGGTACTGGGTCTTGAGGTTGTCACCCCGCAGGGCGAGGTGATCCGTACCGCAAGACGGGCTCGCAAATCCGCAGCGGGTTACGATCTCACTCGCCTGTATGTGGGTTCAGAGGGCACGCTCGGTATCATTACCGAGATCAACCTGCGTCTCCACGCCATCCCCGAGGCCATTTCCTCTGCGGTGTGCAGCTTTGCGACGCTGGAAGGTGCGGTCGAGACGGTCGTCCAATCGATCTATTGCAGCGTCCCGCTGGCACGCGTCGAAATTCTCGACGCTCTGCAGATGCGGGCCGTGAACCGCTGGTCGAAGCTCGACTATCCCGAAGCACCAACGCTCTTCTTCGAGTTCCACGGCACACGGGCGCATGTCGCCGAACAGGTCGCGACCGTCGAGGCACTCGCAAGTGCCAACGGCGGTGGCGACTTTGCATGGTCCGACAAGCCGGAGGAGCGTTCGCGCCTGTGGCGGGCGCGCCATGAAGCCTATTATGCGGCGATAAACCTGCGGCAGGGAGCGGTGGGCTGGGCAACGGACGTCTGCGTGCCGATGAGCCGCCTCGCCGAGTGCATGCTCGAGACGCAAAAGGACCTATCGCAGGCCAGTGTGCCGGCAACGATCCTGGGACACGTTGGCGACGGGAACTTCCACGTGGTGTTCTCGCTGGATCCGGATGCTCCGGATGAGCTTGTCGAGGTTGAAGCCATCAATCGAAGGCTTGTCGAGCGCGCGCTTGCCATGGACGGCACTTGCACAGGCGAACATGGCATAGGCCTCGGTAAACAGGACTGGCTAGTCGCCGAACTCGGCAATGCAGTGGAGCAGATGCGCCTGATAAAGCGTGCGTTCGATCCGCAGAACCTGCTGAACCCCGGGAAGATCTTTACCCTGTGACCGAGGCATTGTCTGGGCCAGCCGAACGTTCCTTCCATCCGGCCCGGCCACGACACCGGATCGCGCTGCTCGCGCTTGCAGTGGCCATGGCCACCGGCAACATGGCCATGGGCCTGTTCAGTGCGGTGCAGGAGCAGGCAAAGGCGGAACTGGCGCTGAGCGATTTCCAGCTCAGCCTGCTGAGCGGGCTGGCGGTGTCCATTCCCTTGGCCATTCTCGCGGTGCCGGTTGGCCTGATAGTTGATCGTGGAAACCGAGTTAGGCTCCTGTTGTGGACGGCGGTGGCCTGGACCACCGGCACGCTGTTGACAGCGGTTGCCGAGAGCATGCCGGTCCTCTTCACCGCAAGAATGCTGGGCGGCGTGGGCGCGAGCGTTTCGACGACCATTGCCATTTCCCTCGCATCGGATTTCAGCCTGCCTGCCAACCGTGGCCGTTCGCTGCTGCTGCTGACCGTTGGCAAGTACGCTGGAACGGCGCTCGCCTTTTCACTGGGAGGGTGGCTGCTCGGACACTTTCTCGCTCACGGGGGATGCGCTGGCCTTTCGGCCTGGCGCAGCGCTCACTTGGCGGTTGGCGTACTGAGCGTCGTTCTGCTGTTGCCACTGGCGCGATTGCGTGAACCTTTGCGACAGGAAATGGCGGCCGCTGCAGGCCGCTCGGTGAGCGAGACTCTGCGCGAGCTGGCGGCGTATCGACGTTTTCTCGCCCCCTTGTTCCTTGGCCAGATCGGCGTGATGATGGCCGATGCGGCAGCGGCGGTCTGGGCAGCACCTGTCCTGTCCCGCACTTACGCAGCATCGCCCCAGGAGTTTGGCAGCTGGTTGGGCGCCGTGATCTTCGGGGCCGGTATTCTCGGCTCCCTCGCAGGCGGTTTCGCTGCCGACGCGGGACTGCGCAGCGGTCGGCGCGGGGGCATCCTTACTGGTGCCGTTTTCGGTTCCCTGCTCGCCCTGCCTGCAGCCTTTTTCCCGATCGCACCAGATACCGGCGTGTTTGCCGCATTGATCTTCTTGTTGCTGCTTGGCGGCACGATTACCGGCCTGGTGACCGCCACCACGCTTGCAGTCCTCCTGCCCAACGACCTGCGCGGGCTGGCGATCGGGGTGTTCATGGCACTGGGCGGTCTGGTCGCCTTCGGCATGGCGCCGACGCTCGTGACCGTCGTCAGCACTGCGCTGGGCGGGGAAGGGCGGATCGGCCTAGGGCTGGCGATACTCGGCTTCGGGGCAAGCGCTACGGGATGTGCGGGGTTCATCATCGCGCGACACCGGGCGCCGCCACCTGTAAGATAGCTGTTGCAAAACCTATCATATAGGTTATGTCGACTCCGAGGAGTTCGCCATGAAAGAGCAGGTCCACGTCTCGCACGAAATGATCACGCTGGTGGGGCAGGGGGTCTGCCCTGATACCCGGCTACCCGAGGGATGGATCGCCTACCTGTTCCGGTGCGGTGGCGAGGGCAAGTCGGACCTGCTGCATTACCGCGAAGCGCTGGCAGAGGGGGAGATCGAGGATTCGGTTCTCGTGTTCTTCGTCGCAGCCTCGGCCTGTGAGCGACTTTTTGAGGCAAGGCCGCAAAAGGCAGCAACATGGCATTTGCCCAGCAGGCTTCTGGCCTTGGCAAATTCGATCATCCACTGTGAGGCTACTGGCGAGGCGGCAACCACGCTGCGCCTTGCCCGCAGTATCGAACTCCTGTGTCAGATCCATGTGGCTTTCGAAGACGGGGCGACGCTGGTCCCGGTGGAGCGCGACAGCGGATTCAGCGAACTGGACGTCGCGCGGATCGCGATGGCACGGCGGTCTCTCGATCAAAGCTGGCACGAGAAACTGACAATTGCTCAGCTTGCGCGGATCGCCGGCATCAACCGTGACAAGCTCGTGCGCGGCTTCCATGAAATTTACGGCACGACGATTGCTCAGGCCCTGACGGAGCGCAGATTGGCGGAGGCACGGCAAATGTTGTTGTCTTCGCAGCTGCCGGTTTCCACAATCGCGTACCGGTGTTCCTATCTCAACAACGCGTCGTTCACCCGCGCGTTCAACCGCCGCTATGGCATTGCCCCGTCTGAACTGCGCCGCCAGGGGATTGCAGCATGAAGGCCGGCACATTGGTTGACAGCGCGGCCGAAGCTGTGCGCGAATACATCCGGGCGCATGGCCTGAAGGTCGGCGATGCGCTCCCCGCCGAAGGCGCGTTTGCAGCAGAACTGGGCGTCAGTCGTCCGGTGATGCGTGAGGCATTTCACGCTCTAGCAGCCTTGAAGATGATCGACGTGGGGAATGGCCGCCGCGCGCGCGTCGCGGCGATCGACGGTTCGGTCATGGCCGCCTCCATCGGTCACGCGGTTTCCACGGCTCAGGTCTCTCTGGTCGACGTTTGGGACGTACGGCGCACGCTGGAACTTCGCACGGCCGAACTTGCCGCTGCCAACCGTTCCGACGAGCAGGCATCGCAGATCCTGAGGGCGGCACGTGAACTTGAGCATTTTCGTGACGAGAACGAAAGAACCCGGGCCGACACCCGCTTCCACCAATTGATCGCTCTTGCCAGCGGCAACCAGCTGTTCTTCCAGATTGTCCGGTCGTTCGAGCAGATGATGCTCGTGGCGATACCCAAGGCTTGGGCAGGACGAGTGACCTCTGAGGACCGCGAAGAATCTCTTGTGCTGCATCGGGAGGTTGCTGAAGCAATTGCCGCCCGGGATCCGGAACTGGCGCGCGTGGCGATGGAATCCCATTTCGCCCGGTCGATCGGCGACCTGTTCAGACAAGAATCCTGATTGCGAGACGTCAGGTACAAGGCACTGATTCCACCCTTCATGATTTTTCTGGGCAAGGCTACAGGCTGAGTATTGTTTTCGGCCTTTGCGAGAGCGCCCGACCGCTGGTTGCTATCAGTTTGAGGGCCAGCGTGTCATCGATGGCGTGGAAGTGAACGCCCTGAGATGGGCGGATCCACCACACGACTCCCCCCCGAGGGCCAGTTGCTTTGGCTTGCACAGGTGGGCGAAGGACTTGTCAGCGGTATGGAACACACCTCTTGGGTTTCACGATGAGGCTCGATTGTACCACTCCAACCGTGCGATGAGGGCGCGGCGCGGGATGGGACGATCCGCTTCTAACCCTTCCCACTTCTCGATCCTGTTCGAGGCGTGAGCAAACGATAGCTTTGGTTCAAACCCACCGTTCGTCGGGATCGCCGCGGACGGCAACGGTCCACCAAAGCACGAACCCGCTCCGCGGGAGAGTCGCTTGGGGTGCCGTAGCGTAGTATTGTTC
>NZ_LSIA01000066.1:0-4040 GCF_001556015.1 Novosphingobium sp. CCH12-A3
CAAATCCGCTAAAACCCACGCATTCCCAAAGGCTTCAGAGTTTTTCACGGGCGACTACTTATGCAGCCGTTGCAGGGGCCGACGCGGTTGCCCTTGTCACCGAATGGGATGCGTTTCGCGCGCTGGATTTTGCGCGGGTGAAGAGCCTTATGAACGCGCCGGTGCTGGTGGATCTGCGCAATGTGTATGACCCGACCGAGGCGCGTGCTGCAGGCTTTGCCTACAGCAGCATCGGCCGAGTCTGAGGGGTCAGACCAAGCCTGCCTCGGCGCTGATTGCAGCGTCCTCCTCTTCCACCGGGGGACGCTGAGTGCCCCAGTGGATCGAACTCCACACGCGCTCGTGGAAGTAATAGAGTCCAATCTTGGTAATCACTTCGGTGCCGGCAATGGCCCCGGCAGCCTTCATGCTGCCGGTGAACAGCCAGCCGAGCAAAAACGTATCGATACTGCCCAAGGTACGCCAGCTGATCGCCTTGACGATCGAACGGGCGTGCGCCTCGTGTCCATGAAACAGAATCATTGGCGGTTTCCCTCCCGGCCAGAGACGATTGCTTAAATGGTCGGGGCCCACCCGAGAAGCGCATTAACGATGCGTTCGGCGGCATCTTCGGGCGACTCGGCGGTCGTATCCACGCGGAAGTCGGGAGCTTCAGGCGCTTCGTAGGGGCTGTCGATCCCGGTGAAGTTCTTGAGCTGGCCGGAACGCGCCTTCTTGTAGAGGCCCTTCACGTCACGGGCTTCTGCCACTTCGAGTGGCGTGTCGACGAAGATTTCGACGAACTCGCCGTCGGCCATCAGACTGCGCACCATTTCGCGCTCGGCCCGGAACGGGCTGATGAAAGCGGTGAGCACGATCAGGCCGGCGTCGGTCATCAGGCGGGCGACTTCGCCGACGCGGCGGATGTTCTCGATGCGGTCTGCCTCGGTGAAGCCAAGGTCCTTGTTCAACCCGTGGCGCACGTTGTCGCCATCGAGCAGGAAGGTGTGCTTGCCGAGCGCGTGCAGGCGCTTTTCGACCATGTTGGCGATGGTGGATTTGCCGGAACCGGAAAGGCCGGTGAACCACAGCACCTTGGGGCTCTGGTTCTTGAGCGTGGCGTGGGCCTCGCGGCTCACGTCCAATGCCTGCCAGTGCACGTTCTGAGCCCGGCGCAGGCTGAAGTTGAGCATGCCGGCAGCGACGGTGGCATTGCTCATCTTGTCGATCAGCACGAAGCCGCCGAGCGTGCGGCCATCGTTGTAGGCCTCGAAAACGATCGGCTTGTCGGTGGCGATCTCGGCCACGCCAATTGCGTTGAGCTCGAGCGTCTTGGCCGCAAGATGCTCCATCGTGTTGACGTTCACGACGTATTTCGGCTGCTGCACCGTGACCGAGACGGTCTGCGTGGCGAGCTTGAGCCAGTAGGCGCGACCCGGCAGCATGGCTTCGTCGTTGAGCCAGACGAGCGTCGCTTCGAACTGGTCGGCGGCCTGAGGCGGATTGTCGGCAAGGCTGATCACGTCGCCGCGCGAGCAGTCGACCTCGTCGGCTAGGCACAGCGTGACCGACTGGCCGGCAACGCCCTGATCGAGATCGCCATCCAGCGTGACGACGCGCGTGACCTTGCTGGTCTTGCCGGACGGAAGGACGCGGATTTCATCGCCCGGCCTGACCGAACCAGTGGCGATCAAGCCGGAGAAGCCGCGGAAATCGAGGTTGGGGCGGTTGACCCACTGCACCGGCATGCGGAAGGGCTTGTCGGCATCGACCGAGGAAAGAACTTCCACGGTTTCAAGGTGATCGACCAGCGTGGGGCCCTGATACCAGGGCGTATTGGCCGAGCGCGTCGTGATGTTGTCGCCCTTGAAGCCGGAGATCGGCATCGCGGTGAAGCTCTCGATCCCGATGGACTTGGCGAATTCCGCATAGTCTTTGACGATGGCGTCGAACACTTGCTGGTCGTAGTGAACCAGATCCATCTTGTTCACGGCCAGAACGATATTGCGGATGCCGATCAGGTGGCACAGGTAGGAATGGCGGCGCGTCTGCACCAGCACGCCCTTGCGCGCATCGATCAGGATCACGGCAAGGTCGGCGGTGGATGCGCCGGTGACCATGTTGCGGGTGTACTGTTCGTGGCCGGGGCAATCGGCGACGATGAACTTGCGCTTCTCGGTGTTGAAGAAGCGATAGGCAACGTCGATGGTGATGCCCTGCTCGCGCTCGGCAGCGAGACCGTCGACGAGCAGCGCGAAGTCGATTTCCTGACCTTGCGTGCCGACCTTCTTCGAATCGTTCTCGAGTGCGGCCAGCTGGTCCTCGAAGATCATCTTCGAATCATAGAGCAGGCGCCCGATCAGGGTGGACTTGCCATCGTCCACCGACCCGCAGGTGATGAAGCGCAGCATGGTCTTGTGCTGATGCTGGTCCAGATAGGCGTTGATGTCCTCGGCGATGAGGGCGTCGGTCTGATAGATAACGTCCTGCGTGCTCATCAGAAATACCCCTGCTGCTTCTTCACTTCCATGCCGGCGCCACCGGCATCCTTGTCGATCACGCGACCCTGACGTTCGCTGGTGGTGGTGAGCAGGGTTTCCTGGATCACTTCAGGCAGCGTCTTGGCGGTGCTCTCCACCGCGCCGGTCAGCGGGAAGCAGCCCAGGGTGCGGAAGCGGACCGACTTCATGGTGATTTCGGGGCGATAGCCCAGCACCTTTTCCAGACGGGGAATGTCGTCGGCCATGAACAGCTGGCCTTCCCACTCATAAGTCGGACGCTCGTCGGCAAAGTAGAGCGGGACGATCGGCACGTCGTTGAGGTGGATGTACTGCCAGATATCGAGCTCGGTCCAGTTCGAGATCGGGAACACGCGAATGCTCTCGCCCTTGTTCTTGCGGGCGTTGTAGAGGTTCCACAATTCGGGGCGCTGGTTTTTTGGGTCCCAGCCGTGGCTGGCAGTACGGAAGGAGAAGATGCGCTCCTTGGCGCGGCTCTTTTCCTCGTCACGCCGCGCGCCGCCGAAGGCCGCGTCAAAGCCGTACTTGTCGAGCGCCTGCTTCAACCCTTCCGTCTTCCACATGTCGGTGTGGAGCGCGCCGTGATCGAACGGATTGATGCCCTTCTCGGCAGCTTCGGGATTCTGGTAGATGAGCAGTTCCATGCCGCTCTCGACCGCCATCTTGTTGCGCAGGGCATACATGTCCTGGAACTTCCAGGTGGTATCGACATGCAGCAGCGGGAACGGCGGCGGCGAGGGATAGAACGCCTTGCGGGCAAGGTGCAGCATGACCGCGCTGTCCTTGCCGACGGAGTAAAGCATGACGGGATTGGTCGCCTCGGCGGCGACCTCGCGCATGATGTGGATCGCCTCGGATTCAAGGCGTTCTAGATGGGTCAGGGTCTTGGCGTCCAGTGCCACGGCTCTCGCTCCGTAATTGCGTGAGCGTTCCTTGCGCGATTCACCGTGGGTGGTGCGCTCCCATCTGGGAGCATGGCCGCAATACAATACTTTCATGCCGCAAACGCCAACTTGGCGGTCGTGACGGGCCACGTCTTTTCCTCCTTGCACTTGTCTGGGCGGGACTGAAAGCTTGCGGGTCCTTGCCCAACGCCCTAAGCGACAGGAATGGCCGTTTATTTCCATGAAGAAGACCTCCCCGAAGGCGTGCTTGCGCCGGGTGCCGTCGCCGTCGATACCGAGACGATGGGGTTGATCACACCGCGTGATCGCCTTTGCGTCGTGCAGATTTCGGACGGGCAGGGCGACGAACACCTCGTCCGCTTCTCACCGGGCAGCAGCTATGCGGCGCCCAATCTGAAGGCTGTCCTGGCCGATCCTTCGCGGGTCAAGCTTTACCACTTCGCCCGCTTCGACCTTGCCGCGATCGAGCATTACCTCGGCGTGGTCGCGGCGCCGGTGTTCTGCACCAAGATCGCCTCGAAGCTGGTCCGGACTTATTCCGATCGCCACGGCCTCAAGGACCTGGTGCGCGAACTGCTCGGAAAGGAAATCTCCAAGCAGCAGCAGTCGAGCGACTGGGGTGGGCCGGTGCTGTCCG
>NZ_LSIA01000067.1:0-46062 GCF_001556015.1 Novosphingobium sp. CCH12-A3
GGTTGGGGGTGGGCTTCGGTGCTTACTCTGCCCCGAAGCTGATTTCGGCGTGGGTGCGCAGGCGCTCGACGAGGGTTTCCCCGAGGATGGCGCCGGGGGTCCCGATCATGCCGGGCGCCCTGGATGACAGCAGGGCGATGCCAGTTTCGGCGATCATGCGGCTGGTGGAGCCATAGCCCGGATCGTAGCGGCCCTTGACGCCATAGCGGATGGTCTGGCCGTCGGGCATCTCGCCCAGGAACAGCACGTCGTAAAAGCCGGTCTCGCGCTCTTCCTTCGAGGGGCCTTCACCCGGCTGGGGATCGTCGGGACGGCCGATCATCGGCGTTTTCGCCATGTGCTCGGCAATCGCCTTGCCCTGATCGCCGGGGCCGGTGAGCACCATTTCGTCATAAACGAAATCGGTGCCCCAGACGTGGCCGAGCAGGGCGTTGGTGCGGTGGACGTTCTTGGTGTTGATCGCCGCCATGATGAACGGCGTTTCCCATGAATCCAGCGTATCGTCGTGCTGGACCTTGTCGCCCGCAGGCTGGGCCGGGCCTTCGAATCCGGGGGTGAGGCAGAAGCTGCTCTGCATCAGCGGGATCAGCGAGGGGTCCTTGGCCAGCGCGGCGAGCGTGGCCTTGAGGCTGGCGGCGGTCCCTCCCGAAGCGCCGCCCTTCATGCCGCGCACGCGCCCTTTCACGCGCGGAGCAGGGCGGCCGAACCGGGCCACCGCTTCCTTCTGCAGCATCAGTACGCCGAGATCGAACGGGATTGAATCAAAGCCCGAGGAGAAGCAGATGCGCGCGCCGGTGCGCTGGGCCTCTTCGCCATACTTGTCGATCATCTGGCGCATCCACACGGGTTCGCCGCACAAATCGGCGTAGTCCGTGCCGGCCGCGATGCAGGCGGCGAGCAGCGGTTCGCCATAAAGCTGATAGGGGCCGACCGTGGTGACGATGACTTTCGCTTGGGCTGCCATGGCCTTGAGGCTGGCCGGATCGGCAGCGTCGGCGACGATCAGCGGCGTGTTCTTGGGCGCCTCGATCAGGGCGCGAACCTCTGCCAACTTTGCCGCCGAGCGTCCAGCCATGGCCCAGCGCGGGCCTTCCTGCCCGTAATGGCGTGCAAGATATTCTGCTACCAGCCGCCCGGTGAACCCCGTCGCCCCGTAGACGACGATGTCATAGGGCCTCTCCGACTTCTCCATCAGCCTCTCCGCCTGTTGTGCTTATGGCGGTCAGCTTGGCGAGTTCGGTGACGATTGCAACCGGATTTAAGCGCCGGGTTAAGGGGTGCTTACAACCTGGGCAGGGTGACGCCGCGCTGGCCCATGTATTTGCCGGCGCGGTCGGCATAGCTGACTTCGCACGGTTCGTTGCCCTGCAGGAACAGGAACTGGCATGCACCTTCGTTGGCATAGATCTTGGCGGGCAGGGGGGTGGTGTTCGAGAACTCCAGCGTGACGTGGCCTTCCCAACCGGGTTCAAGCGGGGTGACGTTCACGATGATGCCGCAACGTGCATAAGTGCTCTTGCCAAGGCAGATCACCAGCACGTCGCGCGGCACGCGGAAGTATTCGACCGTGCGGGCCAGCGCGAAGGAATTGGGCGGGATCACGCAGACGTCGGTCTCGCGGTCGACCAGGCTGGCGCCGTCGAAGTTCTTGGGGTCGACCACGGCAGAATCGACATTGGTGAAGATCTTGAACTCGGGCGCGACGCGGGCATCGTAGCCGTAGGACGAAAGGCCGTAGCTGATGCAGCCATCACGGCGCTGGTTCTCGACGAACGGCTCGATCATGCCTTCGTTGAGCGCCTTGTCGCGGATCCACTTGTCGGAAAGAATGGCCAACTGGCTCTCCCATGTGAAGCTTGTGCGGGAATGCCCACCCCCGGCCTCTCCCGCTTTCGGGAGGGGGGAATGGCCCGAAATGTCTAAGCCAGATTGGCGGGGCCGAAGGCGTTGGGCAAGAGCACCGACAGGCGCATTTCCACGGTTTCCTGCGCGCCGACGCAGATCACCAGCGGATCGGTGCCGCCCAGCGCGGCCAGTTCGTTCAATATCTGGCGGCAGCGGCCACATGGGCTGATCGCGGCATCGATTGCGCCGCCCATGCCGCCAAGCACGGCCACGGCAAGCAGGCCACCGCGCCGTCCGGCGTGCGAGGCAATCGAGGCGGCGACCGTCTCGGCGCAGAGCGAGAGGCCGTAACTGGCATTCTCGAAATTCGCGCCGGTGACGATCGCGCCATCATCGAACAGCAGCGCCGCACCGACGTGGAAGCCGGAGTACGGAGCATAGGCGCTGTCCATCGCGCGCCGGGCGGCGGCGATCAGGTCTTCGCGGGACTCGGCCAGAACGTCGCTCACACCGGCATCCTCATTGTTGCACCACCACCCAATGCACCGACCTTGTGCTGGCATCCAGACGCAAGCGGTCGCTCGCCGTCCACATCACCCACGGCCGGCCGGCATAGGTCGGCGCGAGAAAATCCTGCGCAACCCAGATGTTACGGTCAATCCGCGCGGCGAGGTGGTACTCCTTCTCGAGACCGCGCGAGACCATCAGGATCACCGGTTTTTCGGCGTGCTTTTCCACCTGGTTGAGGAAGGTGGTCAGCTCGCTCTGCATCTGCGCTTCGCCGGGGACCTGCGGGCAGGTGCGCGAATCGATGTCGAGCCGGATGGCGGGCGGCAGCAGGTCCTTGTCACGCGGGACGATGGTGACGAAGTTCGCCGCCTGGGCATCGGCCGGAGCGCACAGATCGTAGACGTGGACTGCGCCGACCTGAATGCCCCGCTGCCGCGCGGCGATCACGCCATCGGCAAAGGCGGCGTCGCGGGTCGAAGTGCCTTCGCTTGCGGTCAGGTAGGCGAAATCGGCCCCTGCGGCGCGCAGCAGGCGCCAGTCGATCGGACCGTCATCGTCGCTCAGCCAGACGCCTTGCACCGCATAGTCGCGCCTGTCCGGCATCCATGTGCGGGCCTTCCACCACGCAAGGCCGCCGGCGACCAGGGCCACCAGCAGCAGGACGCCAAGAATGCGCCTTCGTGCCGCACCGGGGCGGCGAGTATTCCGTTTTTTCGGCATATGGAGAGTTGCGCGCGCCCCGAGTCTCAGATCAGCCCCTGATATGCAGCACGCAGATCAGGGTAAAGAGCCGACGGGCCGTGGGGAAATCCGTATCGATCTTGCCTTCGAGCCGTTCGAGCAGGGTGTCGGCAGCATCGTTGTGAATGCCGCGCCGGGCCATGTCGATCGTCTCGATCTCTGACGCCGTAGCCTTGCGAATCGCCTGATAGTAGCTGTCGCAGATCGCGAAATATTCGCGGATCGGGCGGCGGAAACGGCCCAGGCCGAGGATGATCGTCTCGAGCGGGGTGCCATCATTGTCGGCGATGGCGAGGACCAGCCGCCCGTCATCGACCGAAAGCTTGAGCCGATAGGGCCCGGTGTGCCCGGCTTCAAACGCGCGCAGCGGCTTGAAGGTGTTTTCCTCGATCAGATCGAAGATCGCGATGCGCCGCTCCTGCTCGATATCGGCGTTGCGCCAGATGATCGTCGCTTCGTCCAGCTCGATATGCGAGATGCGCGGGTCGGCCATAGGGGTCACCTGTGTTGCAGACGCGTTGGGCTCGGGCAAGGGTTTTGACCCGGTGCTCCCCGCTATCCACAGGGTCCGTCCATTGCCGGATCGGGCCGGTTCGGGCACTATGGGCAAATGTCCGCCAGCGAAGCCATCCTCACCCGCGAACCTTCGGAAATCCGCGCGCTCCCCTCCAACGTCGAGGCGGAAGCGGCCTTTCTGGGGGCGGTGCTGATCGATAATCGCATCCTGGAGGAACTGCAGACCCCGCTGAAATCCGAGCATTTCTTTGCCGCCGTCCATGGCCGGGTGTTCGAGCGCATCCAGGCGCTGATCGATCGCAAGGCGGTGGTCACCCCAGTGACATTGAAGCCCTATTTCGAGAGCGACGAGGGGCTGAAGGAACTCGGCGGCGTTGCCTATCTGGCGCGGCTGACCTCGGACGGGCAGGGCCTGCTCAATCCGCGCGAACTGGCCGAGCAGATCTATGATCTCGCCCTGCTGCGGGAGCTGATCTCGGTCGGGCGCAACCTTGTCGAAGGCGCGCTCGATACAAGCGATTCGGTCGCCCCGCTGGAGCAGGTGGAGAAAGCCGAAGCCGCACTCTATGCTGTGGCAGAAGGTGCGCAGACCGGGAGCGAGGCGCAGAGCTTTGCGCAGGCGACGCGCGCATCGCTGGAGATGATCGAGAAGGCGCTGCTTTCGGGCGGCCATATCTCGGGCAAGACCACGGGCCTGACCTCGGTCAACGAGAAGATCGGCGGCCTGCACGATTCCGACCTCATCATCCTTGCCGGACGCCCCGGCATGGGCAAGACCTCGCTCGTCACCAACATCGCATTCAACGCGGCCGACCGGCTGCGCCGCGACATGGCCGATGGCATTGCGCTCAAGGATTCGGTTGGGGCAGGGGTCGCCTTCTTCAGCCTCGAAATGAGCGCCGACCAGCTCGCCACGCGTATCCTGGCCGAACAGTCAGGCATCAGTTCCGAAGCGCTGCGCATGGGCCGAATCAGCCGCGAGGACTTCCAGCAGCTGTCGTTCGCCAGCCAGCGTCTGGCCGAACTGCCCCTCTATATCGACGATACCCCGGCGCTGACGATCGGCTCGCTTCGCGCGCGTGCCCGCCGTCTGAAGCGCCGCCACGATATCGGGCTGATCATCGTCGACTACCTGCAGCTGCTGCAGGGATCGGGCCGCAGCGACAACCGCGTGAACGAAATCTCGGAAATCTCGCGCGGTTTGAAAACGCTGGCCAAGGAACTCTCGGTTCCGGTAATCGCGCTTTCGCAGCTCAGCCGTGCGGTGGAACAGCGCGACGACAAGCGCCCGATGCTGTCGGACCTGCGCGAATCCGGCTCGATCGAGCAGGACGCCGACATGGTCTGGTTCGTGTTCCGCGAGGACTATTACGTCGCCGCCAAGGAGCCGAAGCAGCCGCAGGGCAATGATGACGCCAAGGTGCAGGAAGCTCACGCCGCCTGGCAGGCGGAAATGGAGCGCGTCTATGGCCTGGCAGAACTGATCGTGGCCAAGCAGCGCCACGGCTCCACCGGCAAGGTCCGCCTGCGCTTCGAATCACGCATCACCCGCTTCAGCGACCTTGCGCCGGATGACCTGCGCGCCGCTTACGCGAGTGACGACGAGTAGACCCGTTACGGCGCCTGATGCATCAGCGCCCGGGCATCAAGGATCGGCTGTGGCGAGATGGTAATTCCGCCAGACCATGGCCGATCGAGATCGAGAATCAGCACCATTGCCAGCGACAGCAGCAGGAATAGCGCATGACTGGCAGCGAGATGCCGCCGATCCTGCCAGCGCCCTAGCACATAGCCCACCATGCCGGCAGCCATGAGCGCATAAAGGCTGACCATGTCGAGCACCCGCCCGGGAATGCGCGCCTCTCGCTCCGCCTTGCGGCTGGACGCGGCATCGAACATCTCATTGGTCGCGCCGACCAGCGAGGCAGCCATCGGCGGGTCGAGCCGGGCAAGGGCGGGGCCAAGTGCTTTCCAGACCGTGCCCTGTGCGACGGCGGATCGTGCCTCGACGGCGCTGCGGTCAGTCGCGTCGTGCAAGCTCGCCCGGATATCGCCGTAACTGCGCATCGCCGTGCGCAGACCATCGCCCTCGGGCCCCGGAACGAGCGTTGCCCGCAGCCAGGCAGTGCCGATGGCATTGCCTTCCGCCACCACCATCTCTCGCCGGGAATCGTAGCGGGAGAGCGAAAGCGAGAAGGTGAAGCCGATGAGCAGGCCAAGCAGGGCGAGCACCGCCGAAAGCAGGTAGCCATCGCCGCTTTCACCACGATCGACCTCGCCCCGCAGACGCCCGAGCCGCATGCCGAGGTGACAGAGGAGGGCCATCAACAGGAAGAAGGCAACGCCCAGCACCTGTCTCTTATACACATCTCCGAGCCCACGAGACCGTACTAGGAGCGGGGCTCCCGCCATGACATCCTCCAGCATCGCCATCTGCATCCCTCCCATGCCGAGGCGCAATGATGGACGATTCGACGCGACGCCGGAAGTGGTCCATGCGAATCCTTGACTTTTCCACACCTCCGGCCTAGCTGCCGTCCTTTCCGTATCCTTTGATTGATTGGAGTGCCTGATGGCGCGCGTTACCGTCGAAGATTGCGTCGACAAGGTCCCCAACCGTTTCGATCTCGTCCTGCTGGCTGCCGAGCGCGCACGCGCGATTTCGGGCGGCGCCGAACTCACCGTCGATCGTGACCGCGACAAGAACCCGGTCGTCGCCCTGCGCGAGATCGCCGAAGAGACCGTGCGTCCCGCCGTGCTCAAGGAAAACGTGATCCAGTCGCTGCAGCGCGTGCTGCCCGATGACGACGATGAAGTCGATGAAATCGGCTCGCTGTCGCAGTCGGCCGAAGCGCTGCGCATCACCGCCGCGGCACCGGTGCGCAACACCTCGCTGGGTGCTGACTACGACGGCTGATTTGAGTTTCAGATCAATGACTTAAAAAAAGCCCGCAGGTTCGCGCTGCGGGCTTTTTTCATGTGTTTTCCAGTCTTTCAGCCATCAGCTGCCAGACTTTGTTGATCGCCTTCAACGGGCGGACCATCACCTTGAAATCGGCGATGCGTCCTTCGAGGTCGAAGCGGATCAGGTCGATGCCATTGACCTTGATCCCGTCCATCTCGCATTCGAACTCGAGGCAGGCTTCGGCCCCATCCACGAGCTCGCGCACGTAGCGGAAGGTGCCGTTGCCGAAGACCTCGCCGGCAGCGGTGAGGTACATCAGCACCTTTTCGCGGCCCTCCTGCGGCGTGTGGACAACGGGGGAGTGGAACACGGCATCGTCGGCGACAAGTTCGTCGAGCAGCGCAATGTCGCCGCTGACCATATATCGGTGCCAGGCTGCAAGGCCGAGTTTCATGTGCTTCTCCCGTTGTTCTGTTTCTGGTTAGGGCAGGGGCGTTGCATCGGCATTGATCCGGCGCAACGCTGGCGCCTCAGCCGAGATGCTGCGCGAAGAAATCGCGGGTGCGGCGATCGGCGAGGGCCGCGCCGTCTTCGTCACGGCGGCTGCCCATCTCGGCAGCAAAGCCGTGGTCCAGCCCTTCGTAATCGTGCAGCGTGACCCGGGGATGCGGATCGAGCGCATCATGGATCGCCTTCTGCGCATCCGGACCAACGAAATGGTCAGCAGTCGGGATGTGCAGCATGAGCGGGTTGGCAATGGCGTGTGCTTCGTTCAGCATCTGGTCGATCATCACGCCGTAGTAGCCAACCGAGGCGTCGATATCGGTGCGCGCCGCCGCCATGTAGGCCATACGCCCACCCAAGCAGAAGCCGACGAGGCCGACCTTGTCGATGCCTTCGTAGCCGCGCAGGAAGCGGATCGCCGCTTCGATGTCCTTCACGCCCGCATCCGGATCGTACTGGCCGAAATAGCCGAGGGCTTCCTGGAACTGCTCGGGCACGTCGGCATCGAGCTCTACGCCGGGTGCAAAGCGCCAGAAGATGTCAGGCGCCAGCGCCATGTAGCCCAGATCGGCCCAGGCCTCGCACTTGTGGCGGATGCCGGGATTCACGCCGAAGATCTCGGGGATGACGATGATGGCGGCGCGGATGGGGCCATCGGGCGTTGCCAGATAGCCCGGAATTTCGCCTTCGCCATCGAGCGCTGCAAACGTGATCTTTTCACCCATTGTCGTTCATCCTGCGATTCAAAGGAGTTGGTCGGATACCATGTTGGCCCCCGCGGTGGACTTTGCCAAGCGTGCATGACAATCTCTGCCGAACAGCGGATGCCGAAAGGGCGCACATGAAAGTCACCGTCGAAGTCGATTGCACGCCCGAAGAAGCCCGCCGGTTCCTCGGCTTGCCCGATGTCTCGAAAGCGAATGACGTCTATGTCGAGAGCGTCGCCAAGGCGATGCAGGGGGCGGGCAGCCTCGACCAGTTGCAGAGCTTCGCCAAGCAGGTCGCGCCGATGGGCGAGATCGGGCTGAAGCTCTTCCAGAACTTCATGGAGCAGGGCGGACTTGGCGCCATGAGCGGAAGTTCGAAGAAGCCGAAGGACTGACGTTTCACGTGGAACAGTGTAGGGCGGAGCGGTGACCGACACCATCTTCGCCCTCTCCTCCGGCCCGCCGCCCGCGGGCATCGCTGTCGTTCGGATCAGTGGTCCGCGAGCCGGCCCTGCCCTGAGCGCACTCACAGGCAAGCTACCCGCGCCGCGCCGCGCAGCTTTGGCAACTCTCGCCGATCCCGCAGACGGTACCCACCTCGACCGCACAATGGTGCTCTGGCTGCCCGGCCCCGGAACGGCCACCGGTGAGGACAGTGCCGAACTCCATCTCCATGGCGGCCGGGCTGTCGTGGCTGCCGTCGAAGCAGCGCTCGAGCGCCTGCCGGGCTTGCGCAGGGCGCAGGCGGGCGAGTTCACCCGCCGTGCCTTTGCCAATGGCCGGATCGATCTGGCGGAGGCAGAGGGCCTTGCCGATCTGCTTTCTGCCGAGACCGAACTGCAGCGACGCGTCGCACTGGCCATGGCCGAAGGCGCGCTTTCGCGTGACGTTGAAGGCTGGCGCGCGGAACTCCTGGGCATTTCGGCAAAGCTGGAAGCGGCGCTGGACTTTTCGGACGAAGACGATGTCGCGGAAGGGGAGTGTGCGCTACCGACAGGGTTTGCCGGTGACTGCCTTGCACTGGCAGGAAAGATCGCCGCGTGGCTCGATCGGCCCCGCGCAGAGCCGCTGAAGGAGGGCTTCCGCGTCGTACTTGCCGGACCTCCCAACGCAGGCAAGTCAACCCTGTTCAATGCACTGGTAGAGCAGGAGGCTGCGATCACGGCGGCCGAGCCCGGCACCACCCGTGATGTGCTGACGTTCGCGGCGTCGCTCGATGGCGTGCCGTTCACCTTTGTCGATACCGCCGGCCTGCGCGATGAAGGCGCGGGCGAGATCGAACGGATCGGCATCGCAAGAGCGAGGGCGGCCGCAGAGAAGGCCGACCTGATCCTGTGGCTGGGTCCAGAAGGAAAGGGACCAGAAGGACGGACCCTGTGGGAAGTTTCTGCGCGGGCGGACGATCCGGCCGCTGCCAGGAAGTCAGGGGACGCGCTGATCGTCTCTGCACGGACAGGTGAGGGAATGATGGCGCTTCGCGCAGCACTGGTCGCTCATGCACAGGGCGCGCTGCCTGCGCCGGGAGACGCAGCGCTCAATCAACGACAGCATGACCGGTTGAGCGAGGTGGCGGCATCGCTTCGATTTGCGGCAGTGGAGCGCGATGGTCTGCTGGCCGCCGAGAACCTTCGCCTCGCGCGGCGGGCGCTGGATGCACTCGTTGGCCGGACCGGCACCGAGGAGATGCTTGATGCGCTGTTCGGGCGGTTCTGCATCGGCAAGTAGTGTTTCACGTGAAACAGTGCACCTGATGCTTTGACGCGAATCCACAAGTCGCGTATCGCGCCACTCATGCAGCAATTCGACATCATCGTGGTCGGCGGCGGACATGCCGGCGTCGAGGCGGCCGCCGTTGCGGCGCGAATGGGTGCACGCACCGCTCTGGTCTCGTTCGATCCTGCAACGGTTGGCGCAATGAGCTGCAACCCGGCGATTGGCGGCCTAGGCAAGGGCCACCTGGTTCGCGAGGTCGATGCCTTTGACGGCCTTATCGCGCGCGCAGCCGACGCGGGCGCCATCCACTACCGCATGCTGAACAGGTCGAAGGGCAGCGCGGTGCAGGGACCGCGGGTTCAGGCGGACCGCAAGCGCTTCAAAGCGGCAATCCAGATGATGATCGCCGCACAGCCGAACCTGACGCTTGTCGGGGGCGAGGCTGCGGCGCTCCATCTCGAAAACGGGCGAGTTGCCGGCATCGACCTGGCCGACGGCTCGCGACTGCAGGGCAGGGCGGTCGTCCTGTGCACCGGCACGTTCCTGGGCGGGCGCCTGTTCCGCGGCGAGGAGCGCATGGACGGCGGCCGGATCGGGGAAAGTTCGGCGCATCGCCTCGCTCAGCAGTTGCGGGCAGCCGACCTGCCGATGGCGCGCCTGAAGACCGGGACGCCGCCACGTATCGACGGTCGGACCATCGATTGGGCACGCCTGCCTGAGCAGCCGAGCGATGCCGACCCGTGGACGATGTCGCCGCTGACCAAGGCCCGTCCGCTGCCGCAGGTGTTCTGCGCCATCGCCCGGACCAACGAACGGACGCACGACATCATCCGGGCAGGGCTGGATCGGTCTCCGCTCTTCACCGGTGCCATCGGCGCACAGGGTCCGCGCTATTGCCCGTCGATCGAGGACAAGATCCATCGCTTCGGCGACCGTGACGGGCATCAGGTCTTCCTGGAACCAGAAGGGCTGGACGACCCGACCGTCTATCCCAATGGAGTCTCCACCTCGCTGCCGACGGATGTGCAGGTGGCGATGATCCGTTCGATGGAAGGGCTGGAGCAGGCCGAGATCACCGTGCCCGGCTACGCTGTCGAGTACGACCACATCGATCCGCGCGCGCTGCGCCGGAGCCTTGAGGTCAAGGCGATTCCAGGCCTCTACTGCGCCGGCCAGATCAACGGCACGACCGGGTACGAGGAAGCCGCGGCGCAGGGGCTCGTCGCCGGAATGCATGCCGCCGCGGCGGTGCTGGCACGTGAAGCTCCGGAGCTCGATCGCGCCAACAGCTACATGGCAGTGATGGTCGATGACCTGACCCTGCACGGCGTGAGCGAGCCCTACCGGATGCTGACGGCACGGGCCGAGTATCGTCTCCGCCTGCGGGCCAACAATGCGAGTTCGCGGCTGACGCCGATCGGCCTGGCGGTCGGGTGCATCGCTGATGAGCGAGCCCAGTGGTTCGAAGCGCGACAGGCGATGCGGGGACGGCTGGAAGAAGCACTGGCGCAGACAGCAACGCCTACCGAGCTCGGCCGCGTCGGCATGACGGTTGGCGCGGATGGAGCGCGACGCTCACTGACAGAATGGCTGCGCTTTCCGGAAGTGACGCTCGAAACCTTGCGGCCTTGGATAGGCGATGAGACCTTCGATCCACTCCTTGCCGAGGAGATTGAGGAAGACGCAGCTTACGCGCCGTACCTCGCACGGCAGGAGGCTGAGCTGCGGGACCTGCGTGCGTCGGAACATGTCCCCTTGGGCGAGGGCTTCCCCTTTGCTGAAGTGCCCGGCCTGTCGCGCGAGATGGTCGAGCGACTGGAGAAGGCTCAGCCTGACACCCTTGCTGCTGCCGGTCGCATTGCCGGAATCACCCCGGCAGCGCTCGCCAGTCTGCTGGTTCACGCGCGGCGGAGGATTCTGGCATGACGATCGCAACCGAAGCTGAAGCGCAGGCATGGTTGCGCGATGGGCTGGAGGTAGACGCTGCCACCATGGAGCGATTGGCCCATCTGGTGTCGCTGCTGCTGGAAGAGAACGAGCGGCAGAACCTCGTGGCGAGAGGAACGTTGCCGCACGTGTGGGTGCGCCATATCGTTGATTCCGCCCAATTGCTGCATGTTTCACGTGAAACACTTCCAGCGGGGGAGTGGCTCGATCTTGGCACCGGAGCAGGGTTTCCGGGCCTCGCAATCGCGGCGCTGCAACCTCAACGGCCGGTGACACTGGTAGATTCGCGTCGCCTGCGCACCGAGTGGCTTCAGCGCGCGGCAGATGTGCTGGGGCTAGGCAATGTCCGCGTTGTCCTGTCGCGGGTTGAAGACCTGCCGTCAGGTCCGCATGCGGTCATTTCTGCTCGGGCATTTGCGCCTCTGGACAAGCTGGTCACACTTTCCGCACGCTTTTCCACACCGGACACGGTCTGGCTGTTGCCGAAAGGGGCAGGGGCAGCGCAAGAATTGCAGATGCTCCCCGAATCATGGAATCACATGTTCCACGTGGAACAATCCCTGACGGATGCGAACGCTGGTGTGATCTGCGGCCGACTTCTCGGCGGCAGTCCACCGCGCCCCTCGAACGCCAAGGGCAAACGCAAATGATCACGATCGCGGTCGCAAACCAGAAGGGCGGGGTGGGCAAGACCACCACGGCGATCAACATCGCCACCGCACTCGCGGCAACGGGGTGGAAGACGCTGCTGGTCGATCTCGATCCGCAGGGCAACTGCTCGACGGGCATCGGTATCGCGGCGGGTGAACGTGAGCGATCTTCCTATGACTTGCTGATCGATCAGGCTTCGGTCGCCGATTGCCTGATGGCGACACGCATCCCGGGCCTGGATATCGTACCTGCGACGGTCGATCTGTCCGGCGCGGAAGTGGAGCTGGTCAGTGTCGAGGACCGCACCCATCGCCTGCGCAAGGTGCTCAATGGCGATACCGGGCATGACATCTGCCTGATCGATTGCCCGCCGTCGCTCGGGTTGCTGACGCTCAATGCCCTTACCGCGGCGGACACGATCCTGGTGCCGCTGCAATGCGAGTTCTTCGCGCTCGAAGGGTTGAGTCAATTGTTGCAGACGGTGGAGCGGGTGCAGGAGCGGTTCAATCCGGACCTGGGCATCCTTGGCATCGTGCTGACCATGTATGACCGGCGCAACCGCCTGACCGACCAGGTCGCCGATGACGTGCGTTCGTGCCTGCGCGATCTGGTGTTCGAGAGCGTGATTCCGCGCAACGTGCGCTTGTCGGAAGCGCCGAGCCACGGGTTGCCGGCGCTGATCTATGACCATGCCTGCCCCGGATCGCAGGCCTACATGAAACTGGCGCGCGAACTAATCGGTCGCCTGCCCGAGAGGAGACAAGCGGCATGAGCGGCGAAGACGCAGTGAAAGCACCGGCACGCCGGACCGGGCTTGGCCGTGGCCTTGGCGCACTGATGGGTGAAGTGCGGCGCGAGGAGCCGATCGCGCGCATCTCGGTTTCGCCCGCGGATGTCGCCGAGAGCCGGGACGGCGGGCTGGCGCTGCTGACAGTAGCGTCGATCGAGCCGCATCCGGAACAGCCGCGCCGGCATTTTGATGAAGACGCGCTTGAAGAGCTGGCGCAGTCGATCGCGGCACGCGGCGTGATCCAGCCGGTGGTCGTGCGGCCATTGCCGGGCGGACGCTATCAGCTTGTGGCTGGTGAGCGGCGCTGGCGTGCGGCGCAGAAGGCGCAGGTTCACGAGATTCCAGCGATCGTGCGCAAGCTGGATGATCGCGATGTTGCCGCGCTGGCGCTGATCGAGAACCTGCAGCGCGAGGATCTCAACCCGGTCGAAGAAGCTCGGGCCTATCAGCGCCTGGCCGACAGCGAGGGCCTGACGCAGAACGATATCGCCAAGTTCGTGGACAAGTCACGCAGCCACGTCGCCAACATGATGCGCCTGCTCGGGCTGCCCGATGAAGTGCTCGACATGGTGGTGCGCAGCGAACTGTCGATGGGCCATGCCCGCGCGCTGATCAACGCACCCGATCCGATCGGGCTGGCACGCGAAGTGGTGGCCAAGGACCTTTCGGTTCGCGATGTCGAGAAGCTGGCGCGCAAGGCGTCGCGGCCCGAAGGCCAGCGTCGCCAGGCTCGCGCGGGCAAGGATCCGGTGGGCGCGGCGGATCTGGCAGCGATCCAGCAGCACCTCGAGGACTTCCTCGGGCTCAAGGTCACGATCCAGCCGGACTCCGATCCGACGACCGGCGCGGTGACGATTCGCTACAAGAACCTCGACCAGCTGGACCTGATCTGCCAGCGCCTGACGGGCGGTGAGTTCTAAATATCTGAAATTGTTGGCCTGTGGTGACGTCACGGCGTCAGCACTGCCTGCACCATCGGACATTAATTGGTCGATTAATTCTCGTTGACCGGGATGGGGCTGTGCGCATAGGCTGCGTGCAAACAACCAGAACCGGAGAGATTGGCCATGTCGCTCGACCTGATCCCGCGCACAGCCTACAACGAAGACCACGAAGCCTTCCGCCAGACCGTCCGCCGCTTTCTGCAGGACGAAGTCGCCCCGCACGCGAACGAATGGGCCGAAGCTGGCATCGTGCCCAAGAGCGTCTGGCCCAAGGCAGGTGAGCTTGGCCTGCTGTGCCCGACGGTGCCCGAGGAATACGGCGGGCTCGGCCTCGACTTCGGCTACAACGCCATCGTCGACGAAGAGAGCGCCTACTATGGCCGCGTGGCCACCGGCTTCTCGCTGCAGTCCGACATCGTGGTCAACTACATCGTCTCCTACGGCTCCGAAGAGCAGAAGAAGAAGTGGCTGCCCAAGATGGTCTCGGGCGAGGTGATCACTGCCATCGCCATGACTGAACCGGGCACCGGCTCGGACCTTCAGGGCATGAAGACCACCGCGAAGAAAGACGGCAACCACTATGTGATCAACGGGTCGAAGACCTACATCACCAATGGCCAGAACGCCGACCTGATCCTGGTGTGCTGCAAGACCGACACCGATGTGCAGCCCGCATGGAAGGGCGTTTCGATCGTGCTGGTCGAAGCCGACCGTGAGGGCTTCAAGCGTGGTCGCAACCTCGACAAGATCGGCCAGGACGAAGCCGATACCTCGGAGCTGTTCTTCGAGGACGTGCGCGTTCCGATCACCAACTGCCTTGGTGAGGAGGGCAAGGGCTTCATCTACCTGATGAGCGAACTGCCGCAGGAGCGCCTGTCAATTGCCGTCAGTGCGCAGGCGTCGGCGCAGAAGGCTTTTGACGATACGGTGGAGTTCACCCGCGAGCGCAAGGCATTCGGCAAGCCGATCCTCGACTTCCAGAATACCCGCTTCACGCTGGCCGACATCAAGGCGAAGCTGCAGGTGGGCTGGGCACACCTCGATTGGGCCCTGGCGCGGCATCTGAAGCGCGAACTCACCCCCGAAGAAGGTGCTGCCGCCAAGCTGTGGCACACCGAACTGCAGTGGGAAGTGATGGACAAGTGCCTGCAGCTCCATGGCGGCGCCGGGTACATGAACGAATACGCGATTGCCCGTGCATGGCGCGGCGCGCGCGTGACGCGCATCTTCGGCGGCACCAACGAGATCATGAAGGAGCTGATCGGGCGCAAGCTCTAATCATCAACCGCCGATGAAAACAAAAGGCCCGCTCTCGATCCAGGAGAGCGGGCCTATCTGCTTGCGCATTTGCAAGGTTCAGCCGGTGTAGACGCGCTTCTCCTTGACGCGCTTGTCCTTGATGATCTTCGTCTTGGCGGGGATCACTCGACGGCGCTTTGTCTCGACCCAGGTTTCGGTGACTACGGTCTTCTCGACGCAGGGCTTCTGCGGCGAAAGCATGACCGGGACCATCACATATCCGTAGGGCGCGTAACCGGGATAGTAGCCCGGATAGCCTCCGGGATAAGGCCCGGCGGGATAAGGCTGCGGCGGAAGCGAGGCGAAATAGTCGTCGCATTCGCGGCGCAGGCTCTTGTCCTCGGCCTTGTCGATCACATTGCCAGCCACTGCGCCCACGGCAGCGCCAGCGACGGTGCCGAGCACGCGATCGCCCTTTCCGGCGATGCGGTTGCCCGCCACGCCGCCGATCACGCCGCCTAGCAGCGCGCCGCCGACACCCTTGTCACCATAGACCTTGGCGCAGCGCTCATTCATTTCGGCCCAGCGCGGGTCTGGCTGCGGGTAGGCGTTGGGATAGTAGCCCTGCGCCGGCGGGGGAGGGGGCGGCGCATCGACCACAGGCTGGGTCATCACCACCGTGGGGTAGGGCGCGCCGATCATTGGCGGATAGTAGACGGGGCCTGCCGCACCGCCGTAATAGCCGCCGGTGTAACCGCCCTGCCAGCCACCGCTGACCGGACCGGGATGACGGTGTTCACCAGCCAGTGCCGGAGATGACACGGCACCCAGCGCAACGGCTGCGATCAAGAGACGACGAAGCATGCGGTTTGCCCCTGAAAAGGTTCGTTAACCGCAAACTTACCACCAGGACCCGCATAAAACCAAGGTTTCCGGCGCGCGAGAGTGCCGCCTGTCCCGAATCGGGGCAGGAATCAGATGCCAGGATCAGATGCGAGCCGCGATTGCTGTGGCAAGCGCCTCGATCCCGCGCGCGTCGTCCTCGTCGAAACGGTCGGGCGAGGGGCTGTCGAGATCGATCACTGCAATCACGGCGCCATCGCGAATCACCGGCACGACCAGTTCGGAGCGGCTCGCCGCATCGCAGGCAATGTGGCCCGGAAAGGCGTGCACATCCGGCACGAGCTGGGTCGTCGCGGTCGCTGCCGCCGTACCGCAAACGCCCGAGCCGAGCGCGATGCGGATGCAGGCGGGCTTGCCGATGAAGGGGCCAAGCACAAGCTCCCCGCCGACCATGCGGTAGAAGCCTGCCCAGTTCAGATCCGGCAGGAATTGCCAGATCAGCGCGGCCAGATTGGCCATGTTGGCGATGCCGTCGGGCTCGCCTTCAGTGAGGGCCTTGGCGGCTTCGAGAAGATCGGCGTGGAGTTCGGCGCGGCTCTGGCCGCCGGTGGGTGCGAATGTGAACATGGCAAGGTATCTAGCGTAACCGGTCCGAAAAGTCGCGCCGCGCAACTTCGCACAGGTGTGCCATTGCTCTGAGACACGGTCAGGCCTAGATTCCGGGGCATGAAGCTCCTCAAGAAACTGCTGATCGCGCTGCTCGTGATCGTCGCCATCATCGCCGCCTGGGTTGCCTGGTCAATTCACGGGTCCCCGGCCGAGTACACGCTCAACGAAACCTCGGGACCGAAACCCAAGCTGGCGCGACCCGACGGCCAGACGATCCCGACGATCAAGACGGCCGATCCGATTGGCTGGAAGGACGGCGAGGCTCCGGTCGCGGCGCAGGGTCTGCAGGTCACCCGCTTTGCCGACAAGCTCGATCACCCCCGCACCGTGGTGACCCTGCCCAACGGGGACGTGCTGGTTGCCGAGACCAATTCGCCGCCGCGCAAGGTCGAAGGCATCACCGGAGTCGTGATGGGGTATCTGTTCAAGAAGGTCGGCGCTGGCGGCCCTTCGCCCAACAAGATCGTGCTGCTGCGCGATGGCGATGGCGACGGCAAGGCCGAGCAGCGCTTCGTGATGGAGAATCCGGCGCTGGATTCGCCATTTGGCATGGCCTTCCGCGAAGGTCGCCTGCTGGTGGCGAACCACAACGCAGTGCTCTCGTTCCCGTATGGGCTGGGGCAGACCGCGCTGACGGGCAGCCCCGAGAAGCTGATGGACCTGCCGGGCGGCGGCAACCACTGGGCCCGCAACCTCCTGCTTGCGCCGGACGGTTCCAAGCTGTTCGTCACGGTCGGCTCGGCCTCGAACATTGCCGAAGAGGGCATCGATACCGAATATCGCCGTGCTTCGATCCACCAGTACGATTTTGCCAAGAAGAAGTCGTTCGAGTACGCAGGCGGGCTGCGCAACCCGAATGGTCTGGACTTCAATCCCTACAGTGAAGAGCTGTGGACCGTGGTCAACGAACGCGACATGCTCGGGTCTGACCTCGTGCCCGATTATCTCACCAACGTACCGTTTGGCGCGAACTATGGCTGGCCGTGGGTCTACTGGAAGAACAACATCGACCAGCGCGTGACCGCGCCGATGCCGGAATACATGCTCGATTACGTGCGCAAGCCGGAATACGGCCTGGGCGCACACACTGCCCCGCTGGGCCTTGCCTTTGCGAAGGGTGGCAACCTGATGGGCGACAAGTTCCAGCAGGGTGCGTTCATTGCGCGCCACGGATCATGGAACCGCCGTCCGCTTTCGGGCTACGATGTTGTCTTCGTGAAGTTCGACACGCGCGGCAACGTCCTGCCCAATCCGCCGGTGCCGGTGCTGACCGGCTTCCTGACCGATGACGACAAGGCGCGTGGCCGTCCGACCTGGGTTACCTTTGCCAAGGATGGCGCGCTGCTGGTCAGCGACGATACCGGTGGCGTGATCTGGCGAGTCTCGGCTCCGGGGGCGAAGCCTGCTGCCGCGATAACGCCGCTCCCGACGCGTACGGCACCGCCGCAACCCAAGGGCACCGGCAAGTTCATCATGAAACCCAACGCTGATTCGGACCTGATGAAACCTCAGCAGTAAGCGCTTTTGCCCACCCCGCCCCCTCCTGCCTGCGGAAGGGCCGCGAGACTTTCTGAACGCAGTGAAGTCAGTCGCGGCGGGGTGGGCTCGTCAGAGCGACCGACCAGCTCGGCCCGCCAGCTCGTTGACGTACTGCCACGCCACGCGGCCGGAGCGGCCACCCCGGCGCTTTGACCATTCCAACGCGTCGCCTTCCTCGTAAGCCAGGCCGAAGTGCGCCGCGTAGCCGGCGATGATGGCGAGGTAGTCGTCCTGCGTGCAGTTGTGGAAGCCGAGGCTGAGGCCGAAGCGGTCGGCAAGAGCCAGCCGGTCATCCACAACGTCGCGCGGGTTGATCGGATCGTCCTGCTCGGAAAGATGGCGCTCCACAATCGCGCGGCGGTTCGACGTTACTGCCAGACGCACGTTGGCCGGGCGTGCCTCCACGCCACCCTCCAGCCACGAACGCAACTTGCGCGCGCCATCGCTGTCGGAGGCGTCAAATCCAAGATCGTCCAGGAAGACTAGGAAGCGGCGATCGACCTTGCGCAGGATGGCGAAGAGATCGGCGAGGCCAGCGTCCGGGCTCGCCTGCACCAGCGCGATGGATCCGGGCAGAGCGGTCTGCGCTGCCAGCGTCGCCGCCCGCAGCAGGGCCGATTTGCCCATGCCCCGCGCGCCCCACAACAGCATGTCGTGCGCCGCAGCGCCGCGCGAAAGCCGTGCGACGTTTTCGACCACTGCCGCCTTCTGCTTGTCGATTCCCTGCATCAGGTTGAGCGCCGGCGCTTCCAGCGGATCGATCCCCCGCGCCGCCTTGCCGTCCCAGACATAGGCGGGGAAGGCCAGCCAATCGACGCTGGCCTCGCGCGGCGGGGCAAGGCGCTCCAGCGCCTCGGCTATGCGGGTGAGTAGGGCTGCGGTCATGCCCAGCCGATTATCGGGCCGGCGGTTATCCCGCAAGCGCCTCGCTGTCGAGATCGTAGAGCAACGCTGCACCCGCCATGGCGGAGGAGCCGAGGCCTCGCGCTTCGGGTACGATCACGCGGTTGAAGAACTTGGTGACCGCGATCTTGCCGTGCAGGTCGGACGCGCGCGACTGGCGTGCCAGCTGCCAACCGGCGACGGCGACGGCGCACATCGTGGTGAAGGGCACCGAGCCCGCCAGCTTGTCGTCCAGCGAGGCAGTAGTGCTCATCCATTGGCCAATGGCCGCCGCGTCCTTGGCGAGCGCGGCGACTTCGGGGACGTCTTCCATTTCCGACGCGATCTCGGCCATCAGCGCCTGCAGCACGCCGCCGTTTTCGTATCCGAGCTTGCGCGTGACGAGATCCGCCGCCTGGATGCCGTTGGTGCCCTCGTAGATCGGAGCAATCCTTGAATCGCGCAGGTGCTGGGCAGCGCCGGTCTCCTCGATGAAGCCCATGCCGCCGTGGACCTGAATGCCGAGGCTGGCGACTTCGCATCCGATATCGGTGCCCCACGCCTTGAGCATCGGCACGAGCAGTTCCGCGCGCTTCTGCGCCGCGTCGTTGCCGAGCGCACCGCGATCGACCTGGCCTGCGGTGTAGTAGAGCAGGGCACGACTGCCTTCGGTCAGCGCCCGCATGCGCATCAGCATGCGGCGGACGTCGGGATGCTCGATGATCGCGACCGGGGCCTTGTCGGCCGAACCGGCGCGGGCCGACTGCACACGGTCACGCGCATAGGCCCGCGCCTGCTGGAAGGCGCGCTCGGCGATCTGCACGCCCTGGCTGCCGACATTGATGCGGGCAGAGTTCATCATGAACATGGCCCGCAAGCCGCCGTTCTCGTGGCCGACCATCTCGCCGATGCATTCGCCATCGTCGCCATAGCTCATGACGCAAGTGGGCGAGGCGTGGATGCCGAGCTTGTGCTCGATCGAGACGCAGCGGACATCGTTGCGGGCACCGAGCGATCCATCCTGTTCCACGTGAAACTTCGGAACGATGAACAGCGAAATGCCGCGTGAACCCTCGGGCGCACCCGGCGTGCGGGCGAGAACGAGGTGGACCACGTTGGCGGCGGCATCATGCTCGCCGAAAGTAATGTAGATCTTGGTCCCGGCGATGCGCCACTTGCCGGCGTGAGGCCCTTCGGTGATCGGCGTGGCGGTGGTACGCAGCGCACCAACATCGGAGCCGGCCTGCGGCTCGGTCAGGTTCATCGTGCCCGACCACTCGCCGCTGATCAGCTTGGGCAGGTACATGGCCTTTTGCGCGTCGCTGCCGTGATGCTCCAGCGCCTCGATCGCGCCAACGGTGAGCATCGGTAGCAGGGTGAAGCCCATGTTGGCCGCGCCCAGCGTTTCGAGAGTGGCAGTGGCCAACGTGAACGGCAGTCCCTGACCGCCAAATTCCGTGGACCCCGCGATCGAGTTCCAGCCCTGCTCGACGAAGGCCTTGTAGGCGTCGACATAGCCGGGGGGCAGGGTAACCTCGCCATCGCGCCACTTCGCCCCGATCTGGTCGCCCGCGCGGTGCAGCGGCGCCCATTCCCCCGCAGCGAATGCGCCAATGCCTTCGACGATCGCCTCGACCAGATCGGGCGTGGCAGCGGCAAAGCGTTCGCTCTGGGCCAGTTCGTCGATCCCGGCGCTCACGCGGATGGCGAGAAGCTGGTCGGCGGTGGGCGGCGTGAAAGTCATCGTCCTCTCCTGTCTCGCGCAATTTCAGGCGCAGGGCATGTGCGCTTGGCGCGGAGCCTGGGTCTCCCTATAGCGAGCCTGATGGAGCCGACAAAGCCTTCCAAAGTGCATCTGTCCGACGCCCGAGGACTCGAGCTCGCCGCGCAGGTCATCACGCGCGGCGGGACGGTCGCCGTGCCGACCGAGACGGTCTATGGCTTGGCCGCCCGCGCCGACGACGATGCGGCGGTGGCCGGGATCTACCGCGCCAAGGGCCGGCCCGATTTCAACCCGCTGATCGTGCACGTGCCCGACGTTACGGCCGCCGAAGCTCTTGCTCTGTTTGACAGGCGCGCGACGAGCCTGGCGAAGGCCTTCTGGCCCGGTGCGCTGACCATTGTCCTGCCCTTGCGCGAGGGTGCACTATTGGCGCCCGCCGTCAGCGCCGGATTGCCCACCGTGGCCCTGCGTTGTCCGGCACATCCGGTAATGCAGGCCCTGTTGAAAACCTGTGGATTGCCACTCGCCGCGCCATCGGCGAATCGCTCGGGCGGGGTGAGCCCGACCAGCGCAGCCCATGTCGCGGCATCGCTGGGTGACCGCGTCGACCTGATTCTCGATGGCGGCGAAACGCGGCAGGGAATCGAATCCACGATCGTCGGCCTGCGCGCGGATGGGTCATGGACCGTCCTGCGTCCGGGCCCGATCACCGAAGCCGAAATTGCCGGCGTCCTGGGCGGACAGAGCGCCGCCATGACGTCAGCAAAGATCGAGGCTCCGGGGCAGCTGGCGAACCACTACGCCCCGGGCAAGCCCGTGCGGCTGAACGCGGTGGAGGCGCGGGCAGGGGAGTTCCTGATCGGCTTCGGCAATATCGCGGGAGACGTGACGCTGTCGGCGACGGGCGATCTGGCTGAGGGGGCGGCGCGGCTCTACGCCTGCCTGCATCAAGGCTCGGCAGCGCCGCAACCGCTTATCGCCGTGGCACCGATCCCCGACGAAGGCATCGGCGTGGCGATCAACGACCGCCTGCGCCGTGCTGCGGCCTAGAGCGCTTTAGTCGCGTGCCTCATAGGGCACGCTGGCCCGCATCGCGTCCATCTCGGCATAGATGCTGCGGGCGTCACTGCAGGCCTCATCATCACCACGGCTGCAATCGCGGCGCGCCTCTTCGTATTGCCGCGCAAGCTTGCCATAGCGCTCTTCACGGCGGCGGATTTCGCGGCCGCGCTTCTGGTCCCGCTCGGAATCGCTGACCGTGATGCGATCGTAGACGCCAGCCGTCGTGTTGACGGCCTTCGCGCCCACCCGCACCGGCGCTGTCGCCAGGTCGAACGCGCTTTTGGCGACGCAGCCGGAAAGCGCGAACGCCAGAATGGAAAGCCCTTTCAGGCGACGGCGCATGAACTTCTCCCTCAAGGGAAAAATCCCACTATCCTAGCCACTTGGCAAGCAGGACCTGCACCAGTTTGGTCCTCGCGGAGTCAATCCGGTGCAGGTTGCACTGCAGGTCACTGGCCGTCGGCATCTTCGCTGGCGTCAGCCGCGCCTGCCGTATCCTTATCGCTGTTCGGCGTGACGCCATTCTCGCAGACCAGCTTGCCCGAGCCCATGGCGCTGACCTTGCAGGTAGCGCGGCCGAAAACACGCACTTCGCCCGAACCCATGATGTTGGCGTTGACGTGTCCGTTGGAGGCAAAGCGGGCATTGCCCGAACCGGCAACGTCGACCTTGACATCGTCGACCGTCAGCCCGTCCATTTCGGCATCGCCGCTGCCGGCGACAGTCATCTTCAATTCCCTGGCCTTGCCCGCCGCGCGCAGCTTGCCCGAACCGACCACGTCGATGCCGAGCTTCTGCGCGTCGATCGCGCGCGCCTCGACCACGCCTGACCCGGCGACGGTGATCTTGGCATCGCTGCCGCCGAGCTGGTCTGTGGTAAGATTGCCGGATCCGGCCAGCACGACCTCGCTCAACGCTGGAAGCGTGACGTTGACCGTAGCCGCGCGGGTTGACTGGCCGAGCTTCCAATCCTCGCGCGTGATGCCAAGCTGGCCTTCGGACAGGGCAAAGCGCAGCTTGTCGGCGCCTTCGCCCTCGACCGTGATCGCCAGCTTGTCGCCCCGGGTGATGCGCACGTTGTCGGGACCGAGCAGGGCAATGCCGGTCGGCGCCGCACCGCTCAGATCGAGATCGGCAAGCGGAACGCCCTTCTTGCCATTGAACGAGATATTGCCGCCGTCACAACCAGCGAGCGCAGTGGCCAGACCCATGACGGCAACACCAGCAAGCGCGCGAGCAAAATTCTTTAACATGACTTGGTCACTCCTGACGCTATTTCTGACTGTATTGCCGATATAACACGGTGATACGATCTCGACCAAGTCGTTGGTGGAGCCGGGCCATAAGTTGGTCGCAAAAGTGGCAACGAAAAAGGCCCCCAGTTTCCCGGAGGCCTCTTTTCATGCGCCAGTGCGTCAAACGGATCAGGCCGTTTCGTAGTACTTCGGCGCGTGTTCGTTGAGGATCGCGAGGATCTTCTTGAGCGCAGCAGGCTCGTCGGTCTTTTCCATTGCCGCGAGTTCGCGGGCGAGGCGCGAGGAAGCCGCTTCGAAGATCTGGCGTTCCGAGTAGGACTGCTCCGGCTGATCGTCGGCGCGGAACAGGTCGCGCGTCACTTCGGCGATCGACACGAGGTCACCGGAGTTGATCTTCGCTTCGTATTCCTGGGCGCGGCGCGACCACATGGTGCGCTTGACCTTGGGCTTGCCCTTGAGAGTATCGAGCGCTTCGCGCAGCGTCTTGTCGGACGACAGCTTGCGCATGCCGATCGCTTCGACCTTGTTGACAGGAACGCGCAAAGTCATGCGTTCCTTTTCGAAGCGCAGCACGTAGAGCTGCAGCTTCATGCCGGCAATTTCTTCGTCCTGAAGTTCGACCACCCGGCCGACACCATGCTTCGGATAAACGACGTAGTCCCCAACATCGAAGGCGAGAGCCTTACCTGCCATTGGTAATCCTTTCGACGCGGGCAGGACCGGCAAACGGAGATCAGCGAAGCCTTGGGGGAAATGGACATGAGCCCGCCGGATCGACGGTCATGCGAGGCTTGCGATCCGGTTGCTGTTCTTGTCCTGCCGTTTTTCGTGGTGAAAGACGCCGGACGGGCATGAACCCACCGGCGCTTGACGGCCTACATAACATCTCGGCAACAAAATTACCACCCCTGAACGCACTGCAGCGCAGCGGAAATCGTTTGCTGTCTCCGTTGCGGAGACAACAAACGCCTTACGCTGCGCAGGCGGAGGGTCGGAAGCGCAAGGGCGGCAGGAGCCACCGGCCCTTGCAACGTGCTGAAATCAGTCGCCTTCGCCGGGCTCGGCGGAGAAGTACTTGTCGAACTTGCCTTCTTCGCCCTTGTGCTCGTCGGCATCGGCCGGAGCGTCCTTCTTGGCGGTGATGTTCGGCCACTCTGCCGAATACTTGGCGTTCAGTTCAAGCCACTGCTCGAGCCCGGATTCGGTATCGGGCAGAATCGCTTCGGCCGGGCATTCCGGTTCGCACACGCCGCAGTCGATGCACTCGCTGGGGTTGATCACCAGCATGTTCTCGCCCTCGTAAAAGCAATCAACGGGGCACACTTCGACGCAATCCATGAACTTGCAGCGGATACAGGCGTCGGTGACGACGTAGGTCATGGCGATTTGATCCCTCAGGTCTTCGTTTGAGGCCGTGCTAGAGGCCTTTATGCCGTGGCGTCAAGCGGGGCCATCAAACCGGCAACCCGTCTGGCGAGGATTGGTCAGGAATTTCGAGCACACGGTAGCAGGATTGTGCTTCGCTGGCCGGGCCGCGCCGTCCGGGGATCGCCAGAACCTCGATAACGGTCACCCGGCTGCGCATCGGCAGGACGAGCACGTCGCCCATCTTCACGCCCGCGCTGCATCGCTCGATCCGGCGGCCGTTGAGGCGGATGTGGCCCGCGGAAACCCAATCCTGGGCAAGGCCGCGGCTGCCGGCGAAACGGGTGAACCAGAGGAACTTGTCGATCCGCAAGCAGGCTGTCTCCTCTCCTATCGCGCCACCAGTTCGGCGAGCGCGGCAAATGCTCCTGTGGGTGGCGGCTTCGGTCTTTCCGGCTCGGTCGCAGGTTCGCGACGGGAAGGCCGCCAGTCCCATAGTGGCGGGTGCGGGGGGCCGAATGCCTTTTCGGGCAGGCTGCGCCCCATGTGCACGCGAAAGCCTCCGGCACGCAGCAAGGCGGCATAAGCAGCGGTCGAAAGATTCATCGAGCGGGCAATCGCGGGATCCAGGAAGACGCGCCTTGCCTTCGTGGCCATGCGGGTTGCATGCGCCGCCTGGAGCAGCTTTTCGGCAAGATCGACCCGAAGATTTTCGTTGCCGAGCCTGCGGTATCCGGCAGGTGCAATCTTCGCGTGGACAACCGGCTGCATCGTCTCGGGCGGCAGGGGCGCTGGTCTGCCCCAGATGCGCGCCAGCCGGTGCCACGCCTGCATCGCGCCAGGGCGCAAGGCATTGGGCAGGAACAGGTCGAGCGCACCAATGCGCACGCCCAGCTTCTTCAGGCGCTGGCGCTGCGCTGCGTCGAGCCGGTCCAGTCCCGAGCCTTCCCGCACCAGCACCCCGCCCGCTTCCACGAGATGGAGCAGCAGCGCGCGCAGTTCAGGCCCGGAAGCGGGATCGCGGCTGGCTTCGTCGAGCGCAAGCAGGGGTTTGAGATGGCGCTGGTGCTGCGTCTGCAACCAGCCGTCCAGCGCCGCGACGACTTCCGCCTTGTCGGTGGGAGCAAGCCTGTCCAGCGCGACGTCGGGCTTGAGCCGAGGGGCCAGCATGGTTCGCCCGCGCTCGAGCTTGGCGACCACCGTGTCCTGCCAGACCAGCGCGGTGTCCTCGAACTCGATGCCCCTGGATTCGCGCGTGGCTTTGGCCAGCGCCTTGGCGCGATTGTGCAGGAGGCCCGGCAAGTGGCGCTCGGCGGCAGCCAGCAGCAGTCGGCGATCCTCGGCACGGGCGAGGGGATCGACCACGAAGCGGAAGCCCTCAAGATGTCCGATCGGCTCGTCATCCACGAGTACCGCGCCCTCGTCCGACAGACGCACCGGCAGCAGCGATGCGTCAGCCTCGGCCTTGCGCATCAGCACGGCAGTGCGGCGATTGACGAAGCGTTCGGTCAGCCGCGCGTGCAGCGCATCGGAAAGGCGCGCCTCTACGGCGCGGGCGCGGGCGGACATTTCGTCCTTGGCCAGCACCCAGTCAGGCCGCTGCGCGATGTAAGCCCACGAACGGATTGCGGAAATTCGAGCCTGCAGAGTGTCGATATCGCCCGAAGGATTGTCGAGCTGGGCGATCGCCTGCGCCACGTAGTCCGCGCCGAGATAGCCATGGCGCAGATCCTGCCACAGGCGGGCGACGAAGCGGCTGTGCGTTTCCTCCCCCTGCGAGCGGAAATCGGGCAGGCGGCAGACGTCCCAGAACCGTTCGACCGCACGCTTACCACGAACGCTCGATGCCGTATCCGCATCTTCGGCCAGGCGTTTGAGCACAGCAAGGTCGATAGCCTGCGGAGGTGTCGCCAGTTCGGGGCGAGGGGGAAGGCTTTCGAGGTCCTCGATCAATGTTGCAATGCTGTCGAAACGTGGCTCCGCCTCGCGCCAGAACAGGCGGGTGAGGGGCGGGAAGCGGTGTTCCTCGATCGCGTAGATTTCCTCGTCGGTGAATTCAGGATTGGTGCCGCCCGCGCCTGCCAACGTGCCGAAAGTGCCATCGCGCTGGTGCCGCCCGGCGCGGCCGGCGATCTGTGCCATTTCCGCTGTCGTCAGGCGGCGCTGGCGATGGCCGTCGAACTTGGACAAACCGGCGAAGGCGACATGATGGACATCGAGATTGAGCCCCATGCCCACGGCATCGGTGGCGACGAGATAGTCGACCTCGCCCGCCTGGTACATCGCCACCTGGGCATTGCGGGTCTGCGGGCTGAGCGCCCCCATGACCACCGCCGCACCGCCGCGGAAGCGCCGCAGCATCTCGGCCATGACATAGACCTGCTCGGCACTGAAGGCGACAATCGCGCTGCGCGGCGGAATGCGCGAAAGCTTCTTGGCACCGACATGGGTGAGCGTCGAAAAGCGCGGGCGAGTGACGATTTCCGCCTCGGGCACCAGCGCCTTGATCATCGGCTCCAATGTCGAGGAGCCAAGCAGCATCGTCTCCTCGCGACCGCGCGTGTGCAGCAGGCGATCGGTGAAGACGTGGCCGCGTTCGGGATCGGCGGAGAGCTGAGCCTCGTCCAGCGCGACGAAGGCAAGATCCGGGCGCGAAGGCATCGCCTCGACCGTGCAGAGATGCCAGCGCGCACCCTTGGGCTCGATCTTCTCCTCGCCGGTGATCAGCGCGACGTTGTTCGCGCCCTTGATCGCGCAGACACGGTCATAGACCTCACGCGCCAGCAGCCGCAGCGGAAAGCCGATCGCACCCGAGGAGTGCGCGCAGAGACGTTCGATCGCGAGGTGGGTCTTGCCGGTGTTGGTCGGCCCAAGCACCGCCTTGACCACGCCTCCACCATTTGCGCCGGTGTGGGCGCTCTTCCGAGGCTGGGCAGGAATGCGCGGGGCCATGTGTCTGAATGTGGCGGGCATGATGCCCATAAACAAGAAAGGGCGGGGAATTTATCCCCGCCCTCGATTCTCGTGCGCTCATCGAGCTTACTGGTTTCCAGAGTTACTGGTTCCCCCAGAGTTACTGGTTCATCGTCGCGAAGAAGTCTTCGTTGGTCTTCGAATCCTTCATCTTGTCGAGCAGGAACTCCATCGCATCGACAGTGCCCATCTGCATGAGGATGCGGCGCAGGACCCACATCTTCGAGAGCTGGTCCTTCGGCACGAGCAGCTCTTCCTTGCGGGTGCCGCTCTTGCCCACATCGAGCGCGGGGAAGATGCGCTTGTCGGCAACCTTGCGGTCGAGCACGATTTCCGAGTTGCCGGTGCCCTTGAATTCTTCGAAGATCACTTCGTCCATGCGGCTGCCAGTGTCGATCAGCGCGGTGGCGATGATCGACAGCGAGCCGCCTTCCTCGATGTTGCGGGCAGCACCGAAGAAGCGCTTGGGGCGCTGCAGGGCATTGGCGTCGACACCGCCGGTCAGCACCTTGCCCGAGGAGGGCACCACGGTGTTGTAGGCCCGGCCCAGGCGAGTGATCGAATCGAGCAGGATGACGACGTCACGCTTGTGCTCGACCAGGCGCTTGGCCTTTTCGATGACCATCTCGGCAACCTGCACGTGGCGCGTGGCGGGCTCGTCGAAGGTCGAGGAGATGACCTCGCCCTTCACGCTGCGCTGCATGTCGGTGACTTCTTCCGGGCGTTCGTCGACCAGCAGCACGATCAGGAAGACTTCCGGGTGGTTGTCGGTGATCGCCTTGGCCATGTTCTGCAGCAGCACGGTCTTGCCGGTGCGCGGCGGGGCGACGATCAGCGCGCGCTGGCCCTTGCCCTGCGGGCTGACCAGATCGATCACGCGGGCCGACTTGTCCTTGACCGTCGGGTCGAGCGTGTCGAGCTTGAGGCGCTCGTTCGGGTAGAGCGGGGTGAGGTTGTCGAAGTTGACGCGGTGGCGCACGGCCTCCGGCTCGTCGAAGTTCACCTTGATCAGGCGGGTGATCGCGAAATAGCGCTCACCATCCTTGGGCGCGCGGACTTCGCCTTCGACGGTATCGCCGGTGCGCAGGCCCCACTTGCGGACCTGGTTGGGCGAAACATAAATATCGTCAGGGCCGGCAAGGTAGTTGGCCTCGGGGCTGCGCAGGAAGCCGAAGCCGTCGGGCAGGACTTCGATCGTGCCGATGCCGAGGATTTCCTCGCCGTCTTCCGCCATTTCCTTGAGGATGGCGAACATCAGGTCCTGGCGGCGCATGGTGCTGGCGCCTTCGACCTCGAGCTCTTCGGCCATCTGGACCAGCTCGGCGGGGGTTTTCTGCTTGAGTTCCTTCAGGTGCATTTCGTGTTTTTCCAAAGGGTTGGATAGATGGCCGGAAACCTCTGAAGGGCTTGGAGAAAGCGAGAGGGCGGCTGCATCGATCGGCAGCACATCTGCATTCCGGTTCGCCGCAGATATGCCTGCGCCAGCCGATAGTCAATTGTGGATAGGGGCACGGGGGTGGTATCCTCCCGGCATCAAACCGGAAAACCGGTCTTTCGAGAGGAACAACAATGATCAGATTGCCCCGCCGCGGCGAAACCTTCCCCCGCCCGCAGGCACAAGATGCTCCGGCCAATGCCTGGGGCTCGCAATGGAAGCATCTGCCGCGTTCACCCATGCACCTGGTGCGTAACGCAATGCGCGATGGCCTGCGGACCTTGCGCGGCTGAAGAAAAAGGATTTCTCACGCAAAGGCGCGAAGATGTCGTGCTTCGGCGAAGCCGAGTGAACAATCCGGGCGCTTTACCGGCCCGCGAAGCCTGCGGCGCTCGGAAACTCTTTGCGTCTTCGCGTCTTTGCGTGAAACCAAAAATCAGAACGGCTTCACGATCACCATGATCACGATCACCGCGGCAGCGATGCCCGGGATCTCGTTGAGCATGCGCAGCTTCTTGCCTGAAAGCTTCCGCACCCCTTGGGCGAGCAACTGCGCGTAGCTGGCCAGCCAGAAGTGATAGGCCGTCAGCACCAGGACGAAGGCCAGCTTGAGGTGGAACCACCCTTGCGCAAATGCGCCGATGTCCACCGCCAGCAGCAGCCCGAGCACCCAGACCACCACCAGCGCCGGCCACATGATGATCTTCATCAGCTTGCGCTCGCGATCCACCCAGATCGCATTTTCTGGCGAGCCTTCCGACGCCTCCTGATGGTAGACAAAGAAGCGCGGCAGCATGAACAGGCCGGCCATCCAGAAAATCACGAAGATGACATGGCCCGCCTTGAGCCAGAGATAGAGCATCGCCAATACCTGCTGCATCTGTTGCGGCTCCGCCTGCCAGTGCGCCCCTGCTGAGGGCTATTTCGGCGCAGAAACCGGGGTTTGCAAGTGCCCGAAAAGTTCAGTCGCGCGACCAGCCCCGCACGATCTTCAGCAGGGCCTCGACGTTTTCGATCGGAGTGTGCTGGCCGATCCCGTGGCCCAGGTTGAACACGTGCGGACGGTCGGCGAAGGCTTCGAGGACGCGGATCGTCTGCTTTTCCAGCTCCGGTCCGCCTGCCAGCAGCAGCAGCGGATCGAGGTTGCCCTGCACCGGCATCCCGGAAGGCATTTCGCGCGCAGCCCACAGCGGGTCGATGGTCTCGTCGACGCCCACGGCATTGACCCCCGTCTCGCGGGCATAGGCGGCCAGCTTCTCGCCTGCGCCCTTGGGGAAGCCGATCACCGGCACGTGCGGATAACGGCGCTGTATTTCGGCCGCGATCCTGGCATTGGGCGCGATGACCCAGCGTTCGAATTCGGCAGGGGCAAGGCTGCCCGACCATGAATCGAACAGCTGCAGGCCTTCGGCACCGGCCTCGACCTGTCCCGAAAGGTATTCGATGGTCACTTGCGTGATGGCATCGATGATCGCCTGGAACTGGCCGGGATCGCGATAGGCCAGCGCACGGGTATCGTGATGATCGCGGCTGCCTTCGCCTGCCACCATGTATGTGGCAACCGTCCATGGGCTTCCGGCAAAGCCCAGCAGCGTCGTCTCAGGGCCGATCTGTGCCTTCACCTTGGCCACCGTCTCGTAGATCGGCGAAAGGCGCTCAGGCACCGCGACAAGGCTTTCCAGCGCAACGTCGAGCAGGCGCGGAGACAGGTCCGGGCCTTCGCCGACGAGGAACTTGAGATCCTGACCCATCGCATAGGGCACGATCAGGATGTCTGAGAACAGGATAGCACCGTCGAAACCGAAGCGGCGGATCGGTTGCACGGTCACTTCTGCCGCGGCGTCAGTGTCATAGACCAGCGCCAGGAAACCGCCCTTTTCAGCGCGCAACTCGCGGTATTCGGGCAGGTAGCGCCCCGCCTGGCGCATCAGCCAGATCGGCCGACAAGAAAGATTCTCACCCTGAAGAGTCCTGAGAAGAGGGCCGGGCATTTCGATCCAATCCACTAAAATAGATTCTTAGAATCAGGTTGAAGGTGTTTGTTGGCCCTGTGGAAACCGGGGATTGCGTGTCACTGCCCGATTTGTGAGTCCGCTTCCACACTTTTTGCTGTTCGCGACTCTGGACAGCACATGAGTCAACGCGAAGTTCTCACCGCTCTCCACAGGCTGGGGAAAACGCTGTCCACTTGTCCACAAGTGCCCCTGAAGATGACTCGGATCGAGGGTGAATCTGCGGGTCAAACTTGTCCCTGACTCTGTCCCGTGGTTTATCGGTGCTGTTTCCACAGGGTCATCCCGACCCTGCCCGGATGTCCACGGAAAGCCCGCCAATGCAGCGCCTGCACCTGCACCTCCTGTCGGATTCCACTGGTGAAACGCTGGAAATGATCGCCAAGGCGGCGCTCGCGCAGTTCGATGGCGCAGACGTCGTGCGGCATTTCTGGCCGATGGTGCGTTCGATGCAGCATCTCGATCGCATCATGGGCGAAATTGCCGCAAATCCTGGACTTGTCCTGTTCACGCTGGTCAATGCCGAAACGCGCGAGCGACTGGAACAGCGCTGCATTGCCCTGGGCCTGCCGATGGTCCCCGCGCTCGATGCGGTGACGGATGCGCTGCAGCAGCAGCTCGGCGTTCAGGCCAAGGGTCGCCCCGGCCGCCAGCACATGATGGACGAGGCCTATTTCGCCCGCGTCGATGCGATCCAGTTCACCATTGCCCACGATGACGGCGTGAACTGGGAAAACTGGGAAGAGGCCGACATCGTGCTCGCCGGCGTTTCGCGTAGTTCAAAGACGCCGACCTCGATCTACCTTGCCAATCGTGGATACAAGGTGGCGAACATTCCGATCGTGGTGGAAAGCCCGCCGCCGCCGATGCTGTTTTCCCTGCGTCGGCCAATGGTCGTGGGCCTCACCACCAGCCCGGAGCGCCTGATCGCGGTGCGTCGCAACCGCCTCCTGTCCTTGAACCAGGCGCCCGAGACCGCATATGTCGACAACGAACAGGTGACGCGCGAAGTGCAGTACGCCCGCCGCATGTTCGCAGACAATGGCTGGCCGGTGATCGACGTGTCGCGGCGTTCAATCGAGGAAACAGCAGCGGCCGTGATCAATCTCTATAACGAACGTGGCGCTGCTGGCGGCAGCGGGGACGGAGCAAAACCGATATGACATTCGTGCCCCAGAAGCTGATTTTGGCCAGCCAGAGCTTTTCGCGCCGGATGATGCTCGAAGCTGCAGGCGTGCCCTTCGAGACGCGCACATCCGATGTTGACGAAGCCGCGATCAAGCGCGAGCTGATCGGCGTCACCGGCTGCCAGATTGCCAGCGTTCTTGCCGAAGCCAAGGCTTTTGCCGTGTCCCTCGCCATGCCCGGACGGCTGGTGCTCGGGGGGGACTCGATGGTCGAGGTCTGCGGCCGTCAGTTCGACAAGCCGACGAGCCGCGAGAACGCTGCCGAGCATCTCGAATTCTTCTCAGGCAAAGACTTGCACCTCCATTCCGCTGCCGTGCTGATGCGCGATGGCAAGGTGGTGTGGAAAACCTGCGAGACCGCAAACCTGCGGGTCCGGGAGCTTTCTCCCGCATTTATCCAGAGCTATCTCGACAGGGAGTGGCCTGAGGTTTCGGGCTGTGTCGGCGTGTTCCGCATCGAGGCGCTGGGCGTGCAACTGTTCGAGAGAATCGAGGGCAGCCACTTCACGGTTCTCGGAATGCCGCTATTGGCGCTGCTGGGCGCGTTGCGTGAACAGGGTGAGTTGCCGTCTTGAAGCCTGACAAAGTTTCCGGGCCTTATGCCGAAGTGATCGGCGATCCGATCGCACAATCGAAATCCCCGGTGATCCACGGCTTCTGGCTGGAAAAGCTCGGCCTGGAAGGGCGCTATGATCGCGCGCACGTGAAGCCTGAAGGTCTCGCAGACTACCTTGCCGCGCGTCGCGCCGATCCTGACTGGCGCGGCTGCAACGTGACCATGCCGCACAAGCAGGCGGTGATTCCACTGCTCGACCGGCTGGACCCCATGGCCGCGCGCATCGGCGCGGTAAACACCGTGGTGCCAGAAGACGGCATGCTGGTCGGCTACAATACCGACGCGCCCGGCTTCCTCGAACCGCTGCGCGAAGACCTCGGCAGACCTCACTACTTCCGCATGGCCCGCGTGCTCGGCACCGGCGGCGCGGCGCGGGCGATCATTGCCGCGCTGGCGGACGAGCACATGGTCGTGGTGCTGGCCGGCCGCAATGTCGAAAAGGCCCGTGCCCTGCTCGACGAACTCGATCCGCAGGGCGAGCACCACGTCGCCCCGCTAGATCACTTCGCCGACGCCACCGATTTCGCTTTCGACGACCGCGAAGGCTGCTTCGATCTCGTCGTCAACGCCTCGTCGCTGGGCATGAGCGGTCAACCCCCGCTCGCCTTCGACATGACCCACGCCCCGCCGGGCTCGGTATTCTACGACATCGTCACCAGCCCGCTCGAAACCGAGTTCCTGAAATCCGCCAGGGCTGCCGGATTCCGCACGGTCGATGGCCTGTCGATGCTGATCGGCCAGGCCGACCACGCCTTCCGCCGCTTCTTCGGCGCCGTGCCGCCGCGCGGGCAGGCAGACGACGAACTTCGTGCGAGAATTCTGGCGTGAGCAGGCCTTACATCCTCGGACTCACCGGCTCGATCGGCATGGGCAAGTCTGCCGTCGCGCTGATGCTGCGCGAACTGGGCGTGCCGGTATTCGATGCCGATGCCGCCGTGCACCACCTGCAAGGCCCGGGCGGCGAGCTGATCCCGGCCATCGAGGAAGCCTTCCCCGGCACCACCGGCCCCGAAGGCGTCAAACGGCAGGAATTGGGGGCAAGGGTATTCGGCAATCCCGAAGCATTGAAGCGTCTTGAAGCCATCGTCCATCCCGCCGTCGCCCGCATGCGCCACGCCTTCATGGTAGAGCACATGGGCGAACCGCTCGTGGTGTTCGACATTCCGCTGCTTTATGAAAAGGGCCATGGGGCTGACCTCGACGCGGTCATGGTCGTCTCCGCCCCCGCCGAGGTGCAGCGAAAGCGCGTGCTCGCCCGTCCCGGCATGACGCCCGAAAAATTCGCCCACATTCTTTCGCTACAGGTGCCTGACGCCGAGAAGCGCGCCCGGGCGACCCACGTGATCAACACCGGCGTCACCCTCGCCGAGACGGAGGCCCAAGTTGCCGCGCTGGTTGCGGCCATCCGGGAAAAAAACCCCCGTCAGTAACCGTCTCACCCCCTTGCCAGTCCGCGGCGAGGGGTCCACATATTCTTCAATGCGTGAGATCGTTTTCGATACCGAGACGACCGGACTGGACCCGAAAAGCGGGGATCGGCTGGTCGAGATCGGCTGTGTCGAAATGGTCAACCGGGTGCCTACGGGCCAGGTTTTCCATTGTTATTTCAATCCTGAGCGCGACATGCCGGCCGAGGCTGAAGCTGTCCACGGCCTGTCGATCACATTCCTTTCCGACAAGCCGAAGTTTGCCGAACTGGCAGACGAGTTTCTCGCCTTCATCGCCGACTCGCCGATGGTCGCGCACAACGCCGGATTCGACTTCGGCTTCATCAACAATGAGCTGGAAATGTGCGGGCGCCAACCTGTCAGCCGGGATCGCATGGTCGATACGGTGGCGATCGCGCGGCGCAAGCACCCCGGTGCCAAGCTCAGCCTCGATGCCTTGTGCACGCGCTACGGCATAGATCGCAGCCACCGCACCAAGCACGGGGCGCTACTTGACGCGGAACTGCTCGCCCAGCTCTATGTCGAGCTGATGGGCGGGCGGCAGATCGGCCTTGAACTGGCGGCAGTTGCCGCAGGGGCAGCCGGTCTCGTCGTGGTGGAGGAGTCGATCACCGTCACCTCCAGCCTGACCCGCACCTTCCGTTCCCCGCGCCCGCACGCTGCGAGCGCAGAGGAGCTTGCCCGTCATGCCGAATTCATGGCGGGCTTTGCCGAGCCGATCTGGTCGCGCTGAAACCTTCCGGCTTGCCCGTGGGTTCAGTCAGACCGGGCGTCTCGCCCGAGTGACAGGAGAAGTGACTTATGGATATTCGCGTTTCGGGACACCAGGTCGAAACCGGCGCTGCGCTGCAGACCCATGCCGAGGAGCGCCTCGGCGCCATCGTCGACAAGCACTTTTCCCGAGCGCTTTCCTCGAACGTGACCTTGGGCAAGGCCCCGCACGGGGGCTTTCGATGTGACATCGTAACCCACGTGACCCAGGGCCTGATCCTCAAGGGCAGCGCCGTGGCGCAGGACGCGCACGTTGCGCTCGACCAGTCGGCCGAGAAGATCGAGAAGCAGCTGCGCCGTTATCGCCGCCGCATCAAGGACCGCCATGAAGGCGCCGATCACGCCCGCAAGGCAGACGAGGCCAACTTCGAACTGCAGGAAGCCGCCTACACCGTCTTCGCCCATGACGAAGCGGGTGAGGAAGAACCCGCCGACGCACCGCTGGTCATCGCCGAAACCCGCGTCGACGTGCCCACCGCCAGCGTCTCGGACGCAGTGATGATGCTCGACTTGCGCAACACCAATGCCCTGCTGTTCAAGAACGCCGGCACCGGGGTGCACAACATGGTCTATCGCCGTGGTGACGGATCGATCGGCTGGGTCGAACCCAAGTAAGGCCCAAGTAAGGACCGCCAGGCCAACCCGGCTCGCCACGGCGGGCCGGGGATGGCAAATGCAAGCCTGCGTACGGCCCAGGAACGTGCTTTGCGCTTGCCTTCCCCCGCATTCGGGAGCATGGCGCGCCCCAATTCACCGTGCCTTTGCACTCATGTGATACGTTTTACCGTATGTCGGCTCTGTTCCAACTCGATCCACAAGCTGTCCGCGTCATCCGCGCCGATTCCAAGCAGCAGATCCTTGCCGATCTCGCTGCCTGCTTCGCGTCGGTCTACGCGCTCGACAAGGAAGTGGTGATCGATGGGATCGAGGAACGCGAAAAGCTTGGCAGCACCGGCTTCGGCCGAGGCGTTGCCATTCCCCACGCGCGTATCGACGGGCTGGAACGTCCGGTTGCAGTGTTCTTCCGGCTCGAGAATCCGGTCGAATTTGCCGCCGCCGATGGCATGCCGGTCGATTGCGTGTTCGGTCTGCTCTCGCCCTCGCAGGCTGGCGCCACGCATCTTCAGGCCCTCGCTGCGATCTCGCGCCTGATGCGGGACGAGCGGATGCACGAGCGTCTGGTCTCCGCTACCGATGCCGATGCGATCTACGGCCTGCTTGTCAACGTCATCGATCGCGATGCCGCCTGAGGACGGCGCCGACAGCGCAAGCCTGCACTGGCGCGCGCTGGAAGGTCTCTACGCTTCGGCGCCGGTCAACAGCCTGTTCGAATCCCGCCTGGAAATCGTCGGCGAGGGCTTGTCCCGCATCCATTTCGATGTCTCGCCCTCGTGTTTTCATGCTGCTGGGGCGGCCCATGGCACCATCTACTTCAAGATGCTCGATGACGCCGCGTTCTACGCTGCGAACACGCTGGTTACCGACCGTTTCCTGCTGACCACATCGTTCAACCTGTTCTTCAGCCGCCCGATCAAGGGCGGGCGCGTCACGGCGGAAGGGCGCTGGGTCTCGGGCCGGCGCCGCGTGCTCGTGGCCGAAGCGCGCCTGATCGATGAGGAAGGCGAGGAAGTGGGGCGGGGAACCGGCACGTTCCAGCGCTCGCGCATCCCCTTGTCCAGCCTCGATGGCTACAACGCCGGCCTGCGCGCCGCGCTCGCCTGATCCGCAGTGACGGAATCGCGCCTTCCGGCACACCTCGAAGTCCAGGGAATCATCCGTGCGGTCCAAGCCGAAGGCGGCTTTGCCATGGTGCTGCACAAGGGCGAACGCGATGGCGGAACAGTCCTGATTGTTATCTTGGAAAATCAGTCTCTTGGCATTCTTTACGAACGCATGCCCGACGTTGATGGACGCCGCAAATGGCGGGTTTCCAAGTCACAAGTAATTGATAATAAGCAGGAATTCGAAGACTATCTGAGCCGCCGAATGCAGCAGGATCCGGACGTGTGGATAGTTGAACTGACCGTCGCGGATCGCGAACGGTTCGTCCGGGACAACCTTTCCGCTGGCTGAACGCGGGTTGACTCTTCCGCAGCGCACAATAAAGGCCCCATACCGATTTTTGCGCAGGCGGTGACGGACGGCAGCAAGGCCCGACGCACTGGCACGCAGACGGGGGGCAACCGACATGGCCCTTCGGCGATTGACCGGCACGCGGCATCGTTCGCGCACACCGGCCTTTTGTCGCGCCATGGCAGGAAGCTCACCGCCCATTGACGACAAAGTATGAGCACGAAATTCAAATACGCAGCCAGCTTCAGCATTGCTGCGACTTTCATCACAACGCTTCTCAGCACTGGCGGATCCCACGCCGCCGCTCAAAGCCTCAACACCCCGGCCGCGATCACCGCGACCTTCATCTCCCAGCCCGTGGTTCAGCCCACCCCGATTCAAGCCGTTGCCACCGCAACGCCCGGAGCTGCCATCGAAGCTGAAGCCGCCGACGCGGATTCGCTTGCCGAGCTGGTCGAGGACACCCCGATTCCCGCCACACTGTCGAACGAGCTCGAGTGCCTTGCCGGCGCCGTCTACTTCGAAGCAAAGAGCGAAACTCTTGCCGGACAGCTTGCCGTCGGTCGCGTGATCGTCGCTCGCGCCAATTCCGGGCGCTTTCCTTCGTCGTACTGCGGCGTGGTCTACCAGCCCTCGCAGTTTTCGTTCGTTCGCGGCCACGGCATGCCGGCAATCAACCGCGACAGCCGCGCCTGGCAGACGGCCGTGCGCATCGCCAAGATCGCCGATGAAGGCCTGTGGAAGAGCCCGGTAGAGGGCGCAATGTTCTTCCACGCGGCGCACGTCTCACCGCGCTGGGGCAAGACCCGCATCGCGCGCGTCGACAGCCATATCTTCTATCGCTGATTTCAGCTGCCTTGGACGGCAATGAAAAGGGCCGGTCCCCGATGCGGGGCCGGCCCTTTTGCTATGTTCCTGACAGCCAACGTTAGTGTGATGCCCACCCCGCTGCGACTAAACTCGCCTGCGGCTCGCCAAGTCTCGCTCCCCTCCCGCAGGCGGGAGGGGTTGGGGGTGGGTTTGCAACGCAATCAATGTCGGAAGTGGCGCATGCCCGTGAAGACCATGGCCAGGCCGGCCTCGTCGGCGGCCTTGATCACGTCTTCGTCGCGGATCGAGCCACCGGGCTGGATCACGCAGGTCGCGCCTGCTTCCACCGCCGCCATCAGGCCATCGGCAAACGGGAAGAACGCATCCGAAGCAACGGCAGAGCCTACCGTGCGCACTTCGCCAAAACCGTGGGTTTCAGCCGCTTCCTTGGCCTTGGCTGCCGCAATGCGCGAGCTGTCGCGGCGATTCATCTGGCCCGCACCGATACCGGCGGTGACGCCGTCCTTGGCATAGACGATCGCGTTTGACTTGACGTGCTTGGCTACGGTCCACGCGAACAGGGCGTCTTCCAGCTCCTGCTCGGTCGGGGCGCGCTTGGTCACGACCTTGAGGTCGGCCTTCTCGATCTTGCCGGCATCGCGATCCTGCACCAGCAGGCCGCCTGCGATCGGCACCGTCGTCAGGCCCTTGCGATTGGCATCGGGCAGGCTGTCGATCAGCAGCAGGCGCAGGTTCTTCTTGCGCGCAAAGGCTTCCTTGGCCGCATCGTCGGCGCCGGGCGCCACGACCACCTCGGTGAAGATTTCGCAAATCGCGTTCGCGGTCGGCCCGTCGAGCGGAACGTTGGTCGCCACGATGCCGCCGAATGCCGAAACCGAATCGCACTCCAGCGCGTCCTTCCACGCATCGAGCAGCGTATCCGCCGTGGCGACGCCGCAGGGATTGGCGTGCTTGACGATGACCACGGTCGGCTTGGCGCCGGCGAACTCCGCCACCAGTTCCAGCGCGGCGTTGGCATCGTTGTAGTTGTTGTAGGACAGCTCCTTGCCCTGCACCTGGGTTGCCTGTGGCAGGCCGGTGACGGCAGGATTGCGCGGCACATAGAGCGCTGCGTCCTGGTGCGGATTCTCGCCATAGCGCAGCGTCGTCACGCGGGTGTGCGCGGTGGCGAGGACGGGCGGGAAGTGCTCGCCCTGGTCCACGGTGGCGAACCACTGCGAGATCGCCGAGTCATAGGCCGCCGTCGCCGCATAGGCCTTGGCCGCCATCTTGCGCCGGAAGGCCAGCGTCGTCGCGCCGCCGGTCTGCTCCAGCTCACCCAGGAACGTGGCGTAGTCCGCAGCGTCGGTCAGGATCGTCACGTAATCGTGGTTCTTGGCGGCAGAGCGCACCATCGAAGGTCCGCCGATGTCGATGTTCTCGATCACTTCGTCGCGCTCGGCACCCTTGGCCACGGTCGCCTCGAAGGGATAGAGGTTGACCACGACCAGATCGATCGCGCCGATCTGGTGTTCGGCCATGGCGGCGGCGTGTTCGGGATTGTCGCGCACGGCCAGAAGGCCACCGTGGATCGTCGGGTGCAGTGTCTTGACGCGGCCATCCATCATTTCTGGAAAGCCGGTGTGCTCGGACACGTCCTTCACGGTGAGGCCTGCATCGCGCAGTGCCTTGGCGGTGCCGCCGGTCGAAAGCAGCTCGACGCCGCGCGCTGCCAGCGCCTTGCCAAGATCCACAAGACCGGACTTGTCGGACACCGAAAGCAGCGCCCGCTTGATCGTAACCTCGCTCACGTGGGAATTCCTATCTATCGCATCTTCTTCAGCAGCCAGGAGAAGCTCTCGCCGCTGCGGGGAACCTTGGCCGTCACGACCAATTGCCGCGTGCCGATAGGCCTTCCGAGCCCGTCTGCCCAGAGGGATTCCTCTATTCCGACCGCATCGCGGCCAGAGCGGAACTGCCACAGGCTGCCGTCTGGCAGCGATAGCGTCACGCCTTTGCCATCCGCGCTGGCGGCCAGTTCGATATGGGGCCCGAGATGAAAGCGCAGAGCAACGCCGATCATCCCGCGCTTGCCCTTGCGCCCCGACGGCACCAGCAGGTCTTCGCCGCGCAGCTCGGTCCCGTCATCGCGCAGGATCAGGATGCGGCGGTGGGTCAGGCCGTAGCGGCTGACATAACCGTTGTGGCTCGCCTCGATCCGCGTCGCGCCGGGCCCTGCACCTTCGGCCGAAAGTGTGCGCCGATCGACCTCGACCTCGGACACGCCTGACCCCAGCTTGCCGTTGATCAGCACTGCGGTGGAATTGAAATCGTCGATCGTCAGCGTCGAATGCGCTGCCGTCGCGCGCAGGCCCTGTTCAAGCCGCAGCGGGATCATGCCTCCGGCGAAGGCTGCACCACCGCAGTTTACGATCAGTCGCTCCGCCCCGTGGCTCAGCTCGAATGCCAGCGTCGAAGCACAGCCATCGCGCGTATGCCGCGCTACCGGCGGCGGCCCCGCATCGAACTGCAGCACCGCTTTGCCTGCCGTCGCGCGTTGGTAGCCCCACTGCCGCGCATCGCGCAGGGGCCGCGTGCGGACGCCGCTGGCGCGCACCAGTTCCTCGATCCGCTCGGCCGGGATCGCGCCCGCGCCCTGCCAGTTGCCAAGGCCGCCATCGCCGTGAAGCAGCGCCAGCAGGGGCGGCACCAGCAGCGTCAGCATCGTCTGGATCTGCGGTAGCGGTTCGGCCCGGATCGCTTCGTAGCAGGCGCGCAGGTCCACCAGCAGCTCGATCGCCTCGATCTGGCAGAGCGGGCTGCGCGACAGCACGCCGCCATCGTCACCCACCAGTTCGCCCAGCGCCTTGACCAGCCCGGCCTCGCCATAAAGGCGGCGCGGCTTGCCATCGGCCATGAGCAGACCGACCGCGACCAGCGCGCACCAGCCTGCCACTTCGGAAAGCCGGTCGTCAGCCTTGGTCACGCGGCGGTCGAGCCAGCGCGCCGTGTCCTCGATCGTGTGCAGCACCCGCGTCCGGAACGCGCGGTCCTGGCCCGAAAGGATCAGCGGTGCGTGGACCATCCAGTTCAGCAGGCGGTGGCCGACATTGCCCACGTCCCACGCCGGCGTGGGGTCCGGCTTGGGATTGGCGGCCAGCCAGGTCTGGAGAATACGCTCGGCCACTTGTGCGCATTGTGCCCGCGTGCCGCCCGATTCAAGATCGCGCAGCCAGCGGAAACCATGGACCATCCGCTCGAACGAGGGCGACAGGCGGGGCCCCGAAAAAGCCGTGTCGGCGATGGGTGACTTGTAGCCGTGGACAAGGAAATGCCCGGCGCGCAAGGCCTTGCCCGCTGCGGCATCGCCCGGCAGCGGCGGCGTGACCGTGGCCGTCAATCGCGTGCGGGCGCGCTTGCGGAAAGGATGGATCGCGCTGGCCGGAAGTCCCAGGCTGTAGGCGAACCGCACCAGCCTGTCGCCCGTGCCGATGGCGGGAGGTGCGAAATCGGCAAGGGCAAGCGCGCGCCCCGGCTCGATCACCGCCGGGTCCGGGCGGTCGTCGTCAAGCGCCACGTAGCGGCTGCTTGCCTCGGGCGTCGGATCGGCCAGCGGTTCCTCCTTCGTCGCATCGAGCGGGATGGCGGGCGTGAGAGCAGAGCGGCCAGCACCTGCCGGGCGACTTCCAACATCCGGGAAGCCGCGTGTCTCCATGTCAGGCGGCCTCACCCTGCCCGAGGGCCTTCAGGGCGGCGATGTTGGCCGCATACTGCGAAGGGCCGCCCTTGAACGTGGCGGTCCCGGCGACCAGCACGTCGGCCCCGGCTTCGACGCAGGAGCGGATCGTGCGGGTGTCGACCCCGCCGTCGACCTCGAGGTGGATGTCACGGCCCGACTTGTCGATCATTTTCCTCACCGCCTCGATCTTGCGAAGCTGGCTGGAAATGAAGCTCTGCCCGCCAAACCCGGGGTTCACGCTCATGATCAGGACCAGATCGACGTCATCGATAAGGTAATCGAGCATCTTCGCCGGGGTTCCGGGGTTGAGCGAAACGCCCGCCTTCTTGCCAAGGCCCTTGATCGCCTGAACCGTGCGATGAATGTGCGGGCCTGCTTCGGGATGAACCGTGATGATGTCCGCCCCGGCATCGGCAAATGCCTGAAGGTAGGAATCGACCGGCGAGATCATCAGGTGCACGTCAAACGGCTTGGTCGTGTGCGGGCGCAGCGCCTTTACCACCATCGGTCCGATCGTGATGTTGGGCACGAAGTGGCCGTCCATCACGTCGACGTGGATCCAGTCTGCCCCGGCTGCATCGATTGCGCGCACTTCCTCGCCCAGCTTGGCGAAATCTGCGGAAAGGATCGACGGCGAAATCAGCGGGGTCATCTGGTCATCTTCCTGCGTCGGGTGGCAGGCAGATTGGTAAACGCTCATGCGCTCAGGCATAGCCACCCCATCCCTTGCGCTTACCTTTCGCGAATCGGCGGAACAAGCACTATCGGCCTCATTATCCACACGGAATGTCCCGCTTTGGAGGCGGTTGATGGGATGAACGGCGGGCGAGCCAAGGGTTCAGCCACTATTCACGGCACGAATCTTACTTAACGAACCAGCCAACCGCCGTTATTGGAATCGGCGGGGAAGAAACGAGGCGCTGCGAGAGCTTTCATTGGAAGCGCGTGGATCAAGCGGTTGCCGCAGGAAACATCGAAATCGGGGCTTTTTGATATGACCAAGCCGAGACGGCTGCGCGCTGCGGCCGCTTTGACTGCCACTGCACTCGCCGCCACTGCAATGGGTGGAAGCACTGCTGCCAGTGCGGCTGGCCCGAACTGTGCAGGGCCGGTGAGCGACACCTGGATCAACGTCACGATCGACGGCGTGCGCAACGGCAATGGACTGATGGCGGTGACCCTCTATGCCGACGAGCCGCGCAAGTTCCTCGTCAAGAAGGGCTCGATGTACGTCGGCCGCGTTGATGCCACGGCGCCCGAAACGCGCATGTGCCTTTATGTGCCCAAGCCCGGCGTCTATGCGCTCGCCGTCTATCACGACGAGGATGCGAGCCGTAACATCAAGCGCAGCGGGGTTCTCGGCCTGCCCGAGGAAGGCTTCGGCTTTTCCAACAATCCGCCGACGATCGCAAGCATTCCCTCGTTCCGCTCGGTCCGCCTGAACATCTCGAAGTCCGGCCTGTCGACCCGGATTCATCTTAAGTATCCGTGAACGCTTGCCTCCTCCCCTCCCGCAGGCGGGAGGGGTTGGGGGTGGGAAGCTTGTGTATTACTCGCCCGCAGGCACGCCGATATCCGCGAAAGTGCGCGCCAGGTGCCATGGCGCCAGTTCCTCGGCCAGCGCATGGGCGCGCGGATCGTCGACGTCCATCCACCACGCATCGTCGATGTCCATGGTGCCCGCGCGTCCTGCATCGGCGAGCCGTTGCATGCCGTCCGAAAGGCTGCCGGGCTTGCCTTCGGCAATCGCCTCGTGGATCGCCCTGGCCAGGTCCGGGGTGGCCAGAAATGCCCCGCAATCGACCGCATCATAGGGTGCGATGGTCTTGCCGATAGCGGTAATCATGCCGTCGTCATCCATCTTGACCCAAGTCGCGTCCTCGGGATCGACCAGCGGGTTGTCGATGCGGCGGTCAACCGCCAGCGTCACGGCGCAGTCCGGCCGGTGTTCGTGGATCAGCCGCTCCAGAATGTCGGCATCGAACATGTGGTCGGCCATCATCAGCAGATAGTTGCCGTCGCAGCGCGTGGCCCCGGCCATGACCGAATGGCCGTTGGGCGTGGACCAGTTGGTCAGTCGCACCGGCACGATCTCGATGCCGGCGCGCATCGAAAGGTCGGCAAGAAAAACTTCCAGAAGGTCGGCCTGATGGCCCGTAACCACGACGACGCGCGTAACGCCGGCCTGCATGGCCTGCCGCACGCCGATTTCGATCAGCGGCACGCCTGCAACCGGGGTCATCGGCTTCGACGGGGAAAGCTCGGCAAGGCGGCTGCCAAAACCGGCAGCGATGATCAGCGCATCCATGGTCGCTTCGGGTAAAGGTTTAGGAGCCAAATGAAAAGGCCGACCAGACGAAACGTCGGGCCGGCCTTTCAATCCGTCAGGGAAGCTGTCGCTTATTCAGCGGCGAGCTTCTCCACCGAAGCGTATTCGTCGACCATCTGGGCGGCGACGTCGTCATTGAACTGCTGCGGCGGGTGCTTGCAGAAGTAGGCCGACGGGCCGATCAGCGCACCACCTTCGCCACGGTCGAGCGCGACCTTGCAGCAGCGGATCGCGTCCATCACGCAAGCAGCCGAGTTCGGGCTGTCTTCAACCGACAGGCGCAGTTCCAGGTTCATCGGAACGTTGCCCCACTGCTGGCCTTCCATGCGGATGAAGCACAGCTTGTTGTCCTTCTGCCAGGGAACATAGTCCGAAGGACCGACGTGGATGTTCTCGTCCTCGAGACGCGTGGCGAGCATTGCCTGCACGGCCTCGGTCTTCGATTCCTTCTTGCTGCCCAGACGCTGGCGGTCGAGCATGTTCATGAAGTCGGTGTTGCCACCGGTGTTGAGCTGGTAGGTGCGCTCGACGTTCACGCCGCGAGCAGCGAACAGGCTGGAAAGCACGCGGTGAACGATCGTTGCACCGACCTGCGCCTTGATGTCGTCGCCGACGATGGGGATGCGCTTCTCGCGGAACTTCGCTTCCCATTCCGGGGTCGAAGCGATGAACACGGGCATGCAGTTGACGACGGCGACGCCGGCTTCAAGCGCGCATTCCATGTAGAATTCGGTCGCTTCCTGCGAACCGACGGGGAGGAAGTTCAGGAGAACTTCGGCGCCCGATTCCTTGAGAGCCTTGACGATGTCGGCCTGGGTGGCTTCGGGCTGGTCGGCCACGATGAAGCCCTTTTCGCCGACCGAGGTCATGTGCGCGGCAACGCCGTCCGACACGCGGCCCATGATCACCTTGCCGCCGGTCATCGGGACATTGGGCTGGAACACGGTGGTGTTGTTCGGCGCGGCGAAGATCGCCTCGGCGATGTCCTTGCCAACCTTGCGCGCATCGACGTCGACGCCGAGCACGAAATCGACGTCACCGGCGCCATAGCCGCCAATGCGGTCGTGGATGAGGCCCTGCGACGAATTGTTGTTGCGATAGTAGGCTACACCCTGCACCAGCGAGCTAGCGCAGTTGCCCACGCCGATCACGGCGACCTTGATTGGCTTCATGAATAACGATCCCTTCAGACAGGCGCCCTGCGGCGGCTGTAATCAAACTGCCTCAAAATACCGAAATGCCATCGAATGCAAGCCGAATCCTCAGTCCGTCAAGACGAAGCGGGGAACCGCCGGTCATGGCAGACCTTGCAATCCCCACTCCCTGCTCGCAATCGTGCCGCCTGCGCTGCACCAAAGGGTGGGCGCGCAAGCCACAGCAATTTCCGATGGGACCGCGCCCTTAACGGAAAAAAGCTGCCAGCGATAGCCCGTTTCGCCAGAAGCCCTTCACAAGCTGGTCACAGCGTCGGCAACCGTTACAATATGGTCACCGAGATCGGCCAGGTTCATCAGGGTCCGGGTGCCCGGAACCGCCCGTTCGAAATCTTCCGGACCAAAGGCATCGGTCAGAAGAGCACGAAAACGCACCCGTGCGGCGGCCGCGATGTGGGCGTCGTTCGGTGAATCTCCGGTGAACAGGAAGGCGGAGCGGTCGATTCCGAACCGCTCCTCGATCGCTTCGAAGTGCGGTTCGCCCTTGGCAAAGCCGGGATCATCCATTGACGGGGCGCGATAGCCCAAAGCGCAATCGACCGGCCAATCGCTCGCCAGACGCTCGACATATTGCTCGAGGTTGTTCGAGGAGATGACCACGAGAAGGCCGGAATCGCGCCACCGCTGCAGCAGCGCGGCCGTGTCGGGGGCAATGGCAATCCCGGTAAGGTAGCCGTCCTTCCAGTCCTCGAAGCGCTGCGCAACCGGATCGGTGTCCTGCCCGGGGTAAAGCTGGCGCAACTGCTTTTCGAATGGCAGGCCCGAGGTTGCGAAGTAGGAGCGGCGGGCCTGCGCAAACGGCGTGCCGAATGATTCTTCCATCAATTGCGCCGCACGGTCGGCGTAGTCCTCCATCGTCGGCACCAGCGTACCGTCGAGGTCGAACACCAGAACGCGGACATTCTGCTCCTGGCTCACGCGGTCAGGCTTTCGCGGGCCACGGCGAGGTCCTCGGGCGTGTCGACTTCGAACCACTTGAGGCCGGAGAGCCAGCGCACCTGCGGGGCGGTCGCCTCGTCCTGCGCCAGTTCATGCAGCACCATCTCGACCGAGGCAGTGGCGAGGTCCTTGGTTTCGCGGACCCGCTCGAACGCGGCCCAGTAT
>NZ_LSIA01000068.1:0-23525 GCF_001556015.1 Novosphingobium sp. CCH12-A3
CAAATCCGCTAAAACCCACGCATTCCCAAAGGCTTCAGAGTTTTTCACGGGCGACTAGCTTACGGTATGGTAAGGGCACGCGCGGCGCAGCCAGTCTGCTTCAGGGACGGGAAAGCGTGATCCACATCGTCAGCGATGGCGTTTGGTCCAAAGTGCCGGTCTACAAGGCGGCTGCGGCCATCAGCCGGGATCGCCGCCCTTGAGTGCCCGATAGGCGCTGGCGCGCCCGATTTTCAGGCGCGTGGCAATCTCGGTTGCGCCTGCCCCCCCTCGACGCCAAGCCCCCGAAGGAACGGTTCCTAAGTCGCCGGGACGCGCCAAGGTCTCGCGCGTGACCACAAGTGCAGGCCACAGTCGCTAAAATGACAGGTCCCGAACCGCATGTTCGGACCTAACTAGCTCCGCAACTATTTATCTGATCTTACGAGAAATGCCTGGTAGCGGAGGAGGGATTCACACGAAAAACATAAGATACTGATTTATAACAACGTTCTTGATCGTCGTGCCGATAATTCCGCTCAATCCACCCCCAATTTTACCCCTTCGCGACAGGCCGTGCCGAAATATCGACAGGCCGACATGCGCGATCCCTGCTACGCCCGAGAACGCGGCTGTTTACAGTGTGATCGCAGAAAGGACCGCAGACTATCGACAAACACCACGGTTGCACGGCCGACCTTGGCTGCCTCGATGTCGCCGGAAGCGATGAGCTGGTAGATCTTGGATTTGCTGAGCCCCGTCATCCGTACTGCGTCGGGAATGCGAACGCTTATCGGCCCAATCGGGGGCGCGTCGTCGCCATTCGTTGCAGGCTGCCGGGCCGACATCGGACTATTTCTTACGTGCCCGGCTGAACGAGCGGTCGCTCGCCAGGAAGCCGCTAAGCATGAATGGAATGAGGTCCGGTACGGACTCGCGTCGGCCGTAGGCCGCCTCATAGGCCTCGGCGTAGTCGTTCAGCGCTTCGATGAGATCCGGCATGACGTTGATCGTGATCTTAGCCGGCGTCCGATCGGGCAGCCTTGGCAGCTTCAAATCAGCCATGACGGCCTCCCCAGGGTCCGGGCAATATGATGTCTTTGTGCACGACCACCCGTAGCGGCCAGCCGGGACGCACGCGCAAGGTCGGCTGGATATTGAGATTGCGCGTGACGAGCTGATCGCCGGCGCGCGCGCCGCTCTGCTGCGCTGACTCGCGGATCGCCCGGACAAGGTCGCTTTCGGTGCTGCCGAAGCTCAATTCAGTGCCGACGCCCAGCAGTGTCGACAGGGCGACGCCCTTCAGAAGTTGCCAAGTATGCCGGTCGATCCGGTCGGACAGACCCGCATAGCCCTGCGTATCGGTCGCCGGCACATTGTCGATACGAATCGACGAGCCGTCGGGCAGGATAATCCGCTGCCAGACGACCAGCGCACGGCTCTGCCCAAACGCTACAACGCTGTCGTAGCTGCCGATCAGCCGCGATCCTTGCGGAATGAGCAGACCGCGCCCGGTCACACTGTCATAGACGTTCTCCGTGATCTGCGCGGTGACGAGCCCGGGAAGATCCGAGTTGAGCCCGGTTATGAGGCTCGCGGCAATGATGCTGCCGGCCTGCAAGGTCCAAGGCGATACGGACTGCGCCAGCGCGTGCGGATTGATGTCGTCGTCGCGATTGGCGTGGCCGACCAATTCGTTCTTGCGCCCCTGGGCGTTAGGATCTCGGTCAGGGTCGAGGAGCGGCTTGGCAGTCTCGGCCGATGCTGGCGGAACACTTGCATCGGTAGTCACCGGTGCAGGGGCGGCGGCGCGACCGCCGCCCGCCAATTGCAGCATGACGCCAGACTCGCGTGCGGCCTTCTGCTCAGCGGCGATGCGCTGGCGCTCGGCTTCGGCTTCCTGCGCGGCCCGGCTCACCGCATCGGCAGCGGGGTCAGGGGGAACCATCCCGCCAAGCTGCCGCTGGCGCTCGAGGATCGGCCGCCCGAGATCACCGGGAAGCGGTAGCCCGAGCTTCGGCACGTCGCCATAGCTCGTCGGCGCGCCCGCGAGCGCATCAGGCGGCGCCTTCGCGCCAACCAGCTTTTCATCGCTTCGTGCGATCAGGCTCAGGGTCGCGGGCTTGAGCGCCAGCCAGGCGACGCCGATGATCGCGGTCGAGCCGGCGGCAGCGATGGCGACGATCGCACCGCGGCGAAAACGGGTGACGCGGCCCGGCGCCGCGCGCAGAACGAGCGTTTCGGGGTCGGCTTTGGGCGCCGCGATCGGCGCGGAAGAAGCGGTTGGATCGGTCACGCGCCCCTCCCGGCCTTGCGCTGCCGGCTCTTCGGCTGGGCGGCGGTGATACGGACAATCTGCTGTTTCTTGCCGCCAAGGCGCAGCTCGGCGACACCGAACAGGCGGTCGACCACATAATAGCGGCCGGCGACGCGATAGTTGACGAGCTGGGCCTCGCCATCCTCGCCAATCACGAACAGCGGGGGCGCCTCACCCACGGCGATCGCAGGCGAGAACTCGATGTAGGTCTGCCGCCCATCGTCGAACGCGCGCAGCGGCCGCCAGGCCGGCTTGTCGCCCGAGATCGCATAGTTGAAGTTGAGGCTTTCGACCGAGAGGCCCGACGCGATCGGCGTCGCCGCCACGGCTGCATCGCGCTGACGCCGGAGCGCGATCAGCTCGTCATGTGGATAGGTCCAGGAGATCGCCGCCATCGCGGTCGCGGGCGTGCTTTCGAGCTGGAGATGGTAGGTCCGGCGATCGGTAGCAATGACAAGGTTTGTGCGTAGGCCCGCCGAAAACGGCTTGACGAGGATGTGCACGCGCTTGCTTTCGCCGATGCCGCTGGTGGTATCGCCGACAGTCCAGCGCACGGTGTCGCCGGCGGCGACGGACACAATCGTTTCGCCCGGCTGCAAGGCAATGTCGGTGATGCGCTCGGGCGCGGCATAGAGCCGGTAGAGCACGCCTTCCGCCCAGGGATAGACCTGGACGGCATATATATATCCCGCGCTCGACGGCTCGCGCAGTGCCGCCCGGTTGGCGGCAGTGACGCGCGCGGTGGGTGACGCGGGTTCGCGGCTCTGCGCAGCGACGCCCATGGCAAGCGCCATCGCGCTCGCCGCCAGGATGAGGGCACGGATCATTGGTCGGTCCTTTCGGGGGATGGTGCGGCTGCGGGTTGAGCAAGGGTCGGATCGAGCGGCGAGCCCAGCGGAATGTCGGTGGGCGGCGCGACCGGGAGTGATTGTGCGGGATCGGGCACGGCCGATGGTTGCGGCGAAGGCGGCCGGTCCTGAGGCGTTTCCAGTTCGCGGCTCCAGTCGATCGCGTCAACATAGAGACCGAGCGGGTTTTTTCGGAGCACATCGGCCAAGCGCGGCGGCTTGATCTTCACCGTGAGCATCGCCGTCCAGCGTGACGTGCTGGCGAGGCTTCCCCGCTCATATTGCTGCTCGGTCCATTTGACCTGGAAGCTCGTATCCGACGCGCGGACGACGCTCGTCACCTGCACCGAAACCGTCTTGCGCCCGACATCGGCGAACGGATTGGAGGTGCGGGCATATTCGCCGAGGAACAGTGACGCACGTTCGGTCGCGAAATCATAGGCTGATAGCCAGTTTTCACGCATCAATACCGGATCGAGCGAGCGCGCTCGAACGCCGGTGATGAACCGGCCGAGGAACCATGCGATCTGCGGATCGGTCGGCCGATAGTCCTTGGCGGCAGGCGCGACGGCCTGTGCTTGCCCGAGTGCATCGACCTCGACCACATAGGGCACGACGCGGCTTTGCATCGATTGCCAGACCAGCGCGCCCGACAGACCAGTGGTCAGGAACAGGCCGCCGAAGGCCATCAGCCGCCAGTTCTTCGCCTGTGCGCGAGCCGAGCCGATACGCTCATCCCAAAGCTGGCCCGCTCGTTGGTAGGGTGTCTCGGGTTCGGGCGTTCGCCCATAGCGCTGCAATGCGCGTCGAAATTTCATCGCTCAGTCCCTTTCCTTGATGTCTGGAGTGGCGCCAGCGCCGCCGCGGTCGCCGCCCTGGATTGCGTGGATCGCCATCTGGCGGCGGTGGCGAGCATTCTGGCTGGCATGAAGCTTCTGCGCCCAGGCGGGTGTTCCTTCAGCTGCGCCTATCGGCGCGGCTGCGGGGGCGGCGCCGCCGGCACGGGTGCTTCCTGCTTCCCATGCGGCGCGCTGCCCACGATCGGCGGCAGCGCTAACGCCGAGACCGCCGCTCATCCGGTTGGCAGCCGCGCCGCGCATGGCGGTCGCAACGCCGCCGAGGCCCGCGCCGACGCTGGTCGAGCCCGAGGTTTCCTGCCCGAGCTTGTAGGCAGTGGATGCGGCAGACCCCATCGATGTACCGGCGCGGATCGCGCCGAGACCGGCCCCCGCGAGACCGCGTGCCGCGCCGACGGCGCCAGCGCCTGCCATCGCAAGACCTCCGCCGGCAAGCACGGTAGTGGCGATCACCGATCCGGCGCCGAGCTGCGGCGCGCCGGCGACGAGGCCGGATGCGATTCCCGGGCCGAAGATGGAGAGGCCAAAGATCGCGAGGCTCGCGAGCATCAGCGACACGGCCTGTTCGATCGACACCTCGTCGCCGGTGATCGCACTGGTGAAGTCGGCGAAATAGTTAGAGCCGATGCCGACGATGACCGCGAGCACCATGACCTTGATGCCCGAACTGACGACGTTCCCGAGCACCCGTTCGGCGAGGAACGACGTGCGGTTCCACAGCGCAAAGGGCACGAGCACGAAGCCGGCGAGCGAAGTAAGCTTGAATTCGAGGATTGTGATGAAAAGCTGGATCGCGAGGATGAAAAAGGCGGCGATGACGACGACCCAGGCGATCACCAGCACGGCGATCTCGATGAAATTGTCGAAGAAGGCGATCGGGCCAACCAACTCCTTCGCCTGCTCGAGGAGCGGCCATGCTGCCTCGAAGCCGGTCCCGGCCAGCTTGCCGGGTCGCAATAAATCGTCAGCCGTAATCGCGCTGCCCCCTGCGGTGAGGCCGAGGCCGGCGAAGCTGCGAAAGATGATATCGGACAGTGTCGAGAAGCTGTTGAGGATCAGGGCGAAGACGCCGACATAGAGGATCTTTTTGAGGAACTTGGCGATGACGTCGTCTTCGCCGCCGAGCGCCCAGAACAGCCCGGCGAGCGTGATGTCGATGCCGATCAGGATCGTGGTCAGGAAACCGACGTCACCGCCCAACAGGCCGAACCCGCTGTCGATGTAGGAGGCGAAGGCCTCCATGAACTGATCGATGACATTCAGGTCATCCATATGGGCGGGTTCCTGCTTGAAGTTGAAAGGTGTCGCGGGGACCGGCGGCCATGAGAGGGGCAAGCCCTACGGCCCCCGCGACGAGACAGGTTCGGACCCGGGGGGAGCTGGGGGCGCGGTCCTCGCCTGCCTCAGCTCATTGGCGTGGCGTGTAAGCCTTGCCGTCGCCGAGGAAGCGGCGCGTCGACTCGCGTGCCTCGCGCGCGATCTGGCCCCGCTGCGCCTGCTCGACCGATTCCGCCCGGAACTGCGCCGCCATCATTTGCTGAAGCTGGAGCTGCTGCTTGGCGGTGAGCGCGAGAAGCTGGTTCGTGGCCTGCTGCGCCTGAAGCGAGCCTTCCGCGCCCTGGCTGCGCGCGACGATGTCGGCGAGCGCCTGCGTGTCGCTCCGTACGTTGTCGACGATGCGGTTCTGGACCCCCATCGTCTGGCGAAACGCGGACATCGCGGTATCGAGTTGATCGCGTGCGCGAGCCACACGCTGATCGCGGCGGAACACCTGATCGAACTCCTGCGGGTAGAGCTGGCGGAAGCGCTCGTCGAGCTGATCGATGCGGAAGTCGACGCCCTGCGCCTGGCCCATGAGCTGGTCGATCTGCTGGAGGCGCTGGCGAAGCTCCTGAAGTTGCGGGAAATCGATCCGGGACAGGTTCTTGCCCTGGTTGATCAGCATCTGCGCTTCGTTCTGGAGACTCTGGATCTGGTTGTTGATCTGGGCAAGCGTGCGCGCGGCGGTGAGCAGGTTTTGCGAATAGTTCGATGGATCGAACACACTGAGCTGGGCCGCGACGGGCGTCGAGGTCAACGCGATGCCGATACCGAGCGAGCCGACGGCGCCGAGCGCGAGAGCGGAGAGGCACGCATATTTGCGGATAGGGATACGGGGCACGGGAAATTACTCCTTGTCTTCTGGGGGGCGGGCGGCAGGGTGACGCCCAAGCAGGTCGGCCGCCCAATCGAGGCCGGCTTGGGAGAGAAAGGTCGCGGCGAAGTCGGCCTGGCCCTTTTCGGCCAGCACCGCGTCTATGCGCTTCTGGCTGTCGGGATCGGACGCGCCGCACAACGCCAGCGCGATCGGGCCTAGCCCAAGCTCGAACAGCCGGTTGCCGCGCGCTGATTGCAGATAATATTGCCGCTTGGGCGTCGCGCGGCTGACCAGTTCGATCTGGCGCGCGTTGAGACCGAAGCGGACGTAGACCGTCTGGCCCTGCGGCTCGATCGCCCGATCATTGGGCAGCAAGATGCGCTGCGGACAGCTTTCGATGATGGCCGGCGCGATCGTGCTGTCGGCGATATCGGCTAGGCTCTGTGTCGCGAACACGACGCTGACGTTCTTCTTGCGCAGCACCTTCAGCCACTCACGGATGCGCGCGGCGAACAGCGGGTGGTCGAGGAACACCCAGGCTTCATCCAGTACGAGAAGCGTCGGCCGCCCGGTGAAGCGCTCCTCGAGACGATGGAACAGGTAGGTCAGCACGGGCGCAACGACGCCCGCCTGCCCCATCAGCGCTTCAGTCTCGAAGCACTGCACGTCGGCGATCGCTAGATCGTCTTCGGCGGCGTCGAGCAGGCGGCCGAACGATCCTTCGAGCGTATAGGGCGCGAGCGCCGATCGCAGCGGTGCCGATTGCAGCAGCAGCGACAGGCCGGTGAGCGTGCGTTCCTCGATCGGGGCGGTCGCGAGATTGGTGAGCGCCGACCAGACGGCCTCCTTGATCTCGGGTGTGACCAGTACTTTCTCATGGGCGAGCAGCGCGCCGATCCATTCGGTCGCCCAGGCGCGTGCGTTGGAGCGATCGATGTGGCGCAGCGGCTGGAAGGCGATCGTTCGCCCGCCCACGTCATCGGCATGACCGCTCTCACCGCCAAGCCCGAGCGCGTGATGCGCGCCGCCCATCGCCAGCACGGCCGCGCGCGCCGAAAATCCCTTGTCGAAGACATAGACCTGGGAGTCTGGATATCGCCGGAACTGAAGCGCGAGCATTGCGAGCAGCACCGACTTTCCGGCCCCGGTGGGTCCGACGATCAGCATATGACCGACGTCGCCGACATGCGTGCTGAGACGGAACGGCGTCGAGCCGCTGGTTTCCGCATAAAGCAGCGGCGGACCGTCGAGGTGCGGATTACGCGCCGGTCCTGCCCATACCGAGGACAGCGGCATGAGATGCGCGAGATTCAGGGTGTGGACGATCGGTTGCCGGACGTTCGCATAGACATGGCCCGGCAGGCTCGACAGCCACGCCTCGACCACATTCATGCCCTCGCGGATGCAGGTGAAGCCGAGCCCGTTGACGATGCGCTCGACCGCGCGGACCTTTTCCTCGACGCGGGCGCGGTCGATATCGGCAACGGTGATCGTCGTCGTCAGATAGCCGAACGCGACATGATCGCCGCCGAGCGCCTGCAAGGCGAGGTCGGCATCGACCACCTTGTTGTCGGCATCGCTGTCGAGAAGCTGGACCGGCTGGTTGTAGATGACTTCGCGCAGCAGCGCGGTGATCGACTTGCGCTTGTTGAACCACTGCCGCCGCAGGCGAGTGAGCGCTTTGGTTGCGTCGGTCTTGTCGAGCGCAATGAAGCGCGTCACCCAGCGATAGCCAAAATCCTCATGGTTGAGTCCGTCGAGGATGCCGGGACGGCTCGCGTTCGGAAATCCGAGGATGGTGAGCGTCCGCAGATGCTCGTCGCCGAGCATCGGTTCGAGCCCGCCGGTCAGCGGCGTGTCGGCGAGCAGCCCGTCCAGATAGATGGGCGTTTCGGGCACGGCGACGACATGGCGGCGCGCGGAGATCGCACCGTGGAGAAAGGTCAGCATTTCGCTGTCGCCGAGCGCGCGCACCTCGGGCATGAAGCCTCTGAACAGGTCAAGCGCACGATCCGTCTCGGCGATGAAGCCGGCAAGCGCTTGTCGCCAGTCGCGGCCCTTCGCGTCGTCGCTGCGCTCGATCAGCGCTCGGCCCGCCGTGTCCGCCTGATCGGGCGGAGGCAGGAGGGTGAGCGTCAGATAATAGCGGCTCTCGAAATGCGCGCCCGCGCTTTCGAACGCCGCGCGCCGTTCCTCATCGACCAGCCACGACGCCGCATCGGGAAAGCTGCTGTCGGGATAACCCAGCGCTTCGCGCCGCTCGGCCTCGAAATGGAGTGCCCAGCCCGAGCCGAAGCGCTTCAGGACATTGTTCGCCCGCGCGCAGGCGGCGACAAGCTCGGCTTCGGTGGCGGATTCTAGATCGGGGCCGCGGAACCTGAGGACGCGCAAAAAGCTGCCGTCCTTGTTGAGCACCACGCCGGGCGCGACAAGCGCCGCCCATGGAAGATGATCGGCGAGCCGGTCGGCCTTCTGACGGTATTCGCGCAGATTCAGCATGACAGATGCCCCTTCTGGCGAAGGTGGCGGACAAGGACCGGGGCGAAGTCGGGATCGCGCTTGGCGGCGAACACCGCGAGAGTGTGCCCGAACGCCCACATGGCCAGCCCGGCGATCCACTGCTGGAGACCGAGTCCGAGCGCGGCCGCGATCGTACCATTGACGATCGCGATCGCTCGCGGCGCCCCGCCAAGCAGGATCGGCTCGGCAAGCGCGCGGTGCATCGGCGCCTCGAACCCCTCGATATGGCTGGCGCCATAGGAATTTGGCGCGTTCACGAGATGAGCGCCCCGCCGCCGAAGCTGAAGAAGCTGAGGAAGAAGCTCGACGCCGCAAACGCGATCGACAGGCCGAAGATGATCTGGATGAGGCGCCGGAACCCGCCTGCCGTCTCGCCGAACGCGAGCGTCAAACCGGTGACGATGATGATGATCACCGCGACGATCTTGGCGACAGGACCCTGGACCGATTCGAGGACCTGCTGAAGCGGTTCCTCCCACGGCATGCCCGAGCCGGCGGCCTGCGCGGTGGCGGCGAGCGCAAGCCCGAGGCCGATGGCGGCGCCGGTGAGGAAGATGCTCCGACGATCGGGAATACGGGCAGGAATACGGGACAAGCGCATGGTCATTCTCCTTGGGGTTCGAGGGCGTGGTCGGGAGTAAGGTCGAGGACGGCGTAGCCGCCGTCGGGATCGAGGCCGGCGACGCGCGCGATCGTGTCGACGCGGCGCGCGAGGCCGCGCCCGGCGATGAACACGATCATGTCGATGGCGTCGGCGATCAGCCGGCGCGGAACGGTGACGACGCTTTCCTGCACGAGCTGCTCGAGCCGGTAGAGCGCCGACACTGCCGAATTGGCGTGGACGGTTGCGATGCCGCCCGGATGCCCGGTGTTCCAGGCTTTGAGCATGTCGAGCGCTTCGCGCCCGCGCACCTCGCCAACGACGATGCGATCGGGGCGGAGCCGCAATGTCGAGCGGACAAGATCAGCCATCGTGACGCCGCCGGCTCCGGCAGTGCCAATCGTACGCGTGCGCAGCCCCACCACGTCGGGCGCGGCGCATTGCAACTCACGCGTGTCTTCAATGATGATGACGCGTTCGTCGAGGTGCGCCATCTCGGCGAGCAGCGCGTTGGCAAGCGTCGTCTTGCCCGAACTGGTGCCACCCGCGACCAGGATGTTCTTGCGCTCGACCACGGCCATCGACAGCAGTCGCGCCGTGTCGGCGGGCATGATGCCGTCCCGCACATAGTCGAGCAAAGTGTAGATGCGCGCCGCGGGCTTGCGGATCGAGAAGCACGGCGCGAGGCTGACCGGCGGCAGGATACCCTCGAACCGCTCGCCCGCGCCTTCGCCGTGCGGTGGCAGCTCGGCTGACACGATCGGCGCATTGCCATGAACCTCTGTCCGTGCGTGGCTGGCAACCAGGCGGATGATCCGCTCGACCTGCGCGGGCTCATATTTGGTGCCGGTATCGATCCGGCCTTCGCCGAGTCGATCAAGGCGCAACACGCCGTCCGGGTTCACCATGATCTCGATGACCACCGGATCGGCCAGCGCTGCGGCGATGGTCGGCCCCATCGCGGTGCGCAGCATCGCGCGCCGACGCCCTGCGGAATTATCGGAGCCGAAAAGCGTGTCGCTCATCGCCCACCTCCATTGTCTTTCGCGGAGGCAGCAAGCGTGCGCTGGCCGCTGGCGAGCGCTTCGCCGACGCGGGCAATGAACGCCTCGAAGCGGTCTCGGCCGATCGCACGCGCCGCTTCGTCGGCTTCGGCCAAAGGGGCCTGCACCATCAGTTCATAGCGGATGAACAGCGCCAGGCTCTCGAGCAGCACATGCCCGTCACGCTCGACACGCCCCAGCGCGAGCGACATGCGATCGAGCCGCTGGCTGAACTTGTTCTCCAGCTCGCTCGCCGCCTGCCGGTTGAGCCAGGCGGTGAGCGCGTCGGTGAGGATCGCCGATTTGGACGCGCCGGGCTGGCTCGCCAGCGCCTCGAAGCGGTGGCTCAGATCTTCGGGCAGGAAGAGCTGGTAGCGGACGCGGTTGGGTTTGATCGCGGCCATTGTCAGAAGTCCGGCAGCATGTCGGCGCTGCGACCCTGATTGATCGCGTGAGCGCGGATCAGCGTGCCGGTGGCGCCGGCGCGGTCCATCGCGTGCTTGTCGGCGATCGTGTCGGTGTCGTCGCTGTCCAGGCCGAGCAGGTCGAGCTGCTTTGGCGGCTCGGGTTTTTTGGCGGGTTCTTCGCCGAGGCCGGGGTGGCGCTGCTGTTGCAAGCCGCCGTCCTCATCCGCCTTCGCATCGTCATCGGGCTTGCCGAGCCGGGTATCGGGCGCGCGGACCAGTCCGCTCCAGTCGTTGGGGCGTGCCTGCGGCCGGTCGGGATAGTCTCCGGGCGCGGGCTGCGGCGGCGGTGCGATCCGCTCGCGGAAATTGCGGTCCTCGTAATAGCGCAGCTTCCTCGCGCGGATCGGGGCCATGCCGGAGACAAGGACAAGCTCATCCTTGGGCGGGAGCTGCATCACCTCGCCGGTGGTCAGGAGTGGCCGGGCGGTCTCCTGCCGGCTGACCATGACGTGCGCCAGCCAGGGCGCGAGCCGGTGGCCGGCATAGTTGCGCATCGCGCGCTGTTCGGTGGCGATGCCGAGCGCGTCCGAAATCCGCCGCGCCGTGCGCTCGTCGTTGGTCGCAAACGCGACGCGGACATGGCAGTTGTCGAGGATCGAGTTGTGCTCGCCATAAGCCTTCTCGATCTGGTTCAAGGACTGCGCGATCAGGAAGGCGCGCACTCCATAGCCCGCGAGAAAGGCAAGACTGGTCTCGAAGAAGTCGAGCCGCCCCAATGCCGGGAACTCGTCGAGCATCATCAGGAGCTTGTGCTTGCCCGCCCTGGCGGGATCGGCATCGAGCTTTTCGGTGAGGCGGCGGCCGATCTGGTTGAGCACCAACCGCACCAGCGGCTTGGTGCGGCTGATGTCCGATGGCGGGATGACAAGGTAGAGCGAGACCGGATGGCCGGCCTCGACGAGATCGGCGATCCGCCAGTCGCAGCGCGATGTCACCGCGGCGACGGTCGGGTCGCGATAGAGCCCGAGAAACGACATTGCGGTGGAGAGGACGCCGCTGCGCTCGTTCTCGCTCTTGTTGAGCACCTCGCGCGCCGCCGAGGCGACGACGGGATGGATCTGCGGCGCATCCTTCGTGCCGAGGTGATTGGTGGTCATCATCCGCCGGAGCGTGGCGGTGAACGGCCGCTGCGGGTCCGACAGGAATGTGGCTACCCGTGCGAGCGTCTTTTCTTCCTCCGCATAAAGGACGTGGAGGATCGCGCCGACCAGGAGCGAATGGGAGGTTTTCTCCCAGTGGTTGCGCCGTTCGAGCGCGCCTTCGGGATCGACCAGGATGTCGGCGATGTTCTGGACGTCGCGGACCTCATGCTCGCCGCGCCGGACCTCCAGCAGCGGGTTGTATTTGGCGGAAGCGGGATCGGTCGGATTGAACAGCAGGACGTGGGAGAAGCGCGCGCGCCAGCCGGCGGTGAGCTGCCAGTTCTCGCCCTTGATGTCGTGAACCACGGCGCTGCCGGTCCAGCCAAGCAGTGTCGGTATGACCAGCCCGACGCCCTTGCCCGAACGGGTTGGCGCGAACGCCATGATATGTTCGGGGCCGTCATGCCGGAGATAGCGGCCGCGCGAGCGGCCCAGGAATACGCCGGCATCACCGTAAAGGCCGGCCCGCTCGATCTCGTTCGGCCTGGCCCAGCGCGCCGAACCATAGGTGGTGACGTGACGCGACTGCCGCGCGCGCCAGAGCGAGCCTGCGATCGCCGCGCCGCAGCCGATGAAACCGCTCGCGCCGGCGAGCGCGCCGGCCTTGTCGAAAACATGCGGCGCATAGGCATCGTAGTGATACCACCAGGGGAAGAGCGCCCAGGGACGATAGACCGGCGTGCTTCCAGCCATGAACCAGGCCGGACCAAGTTCGGGCTGGTAGGCGAGCATCGCCGCCGCCCATTGGGTCGCCGCCCAGAGGCCCGCGATCACGATTGCGAACACGACAAGGATCTGGCCGATGAGCAATTTGGTCGGGGTCACGTTGAAGCTCCCGCCCATACCGCCGGATGCGGTCGGGGCGCGGCTTCAAGACTCGGCTATGGGCCGCCCGAAATGAACGGAGCCGCTGGGGGCTGGTGGGTGACCGAAGGAGATCACTCGTCGGCGACTGACTCAATATTCCAGCTCTGTTCTTTTGATCGAGCTATGACCCGAGTTGATGATTCTGCCCTGTCGTTGTCCCTCGAGGTGGCACTGACCACCACACCGCACCGCCGATGACCCGCTACACCCTGCAAAAATCCGAGCTGCAAATTCGGGCTTGCGTGTCGGATTATCAGACATTATATCGCATTTAATGTAGTGAAATCGTGCGAGGCATGCATGGCGACAATCGCTCCTCCGCAGCCCGCGGCAACCGCGTTTCCCAAAGCCGACGCCATTAGGGCGTTGGTCGACGAACTGCTGCAAGTGGCCAGGGCTGAGGCACAGGTGCGCGGAATTGCCCTGCCTCCGGAAAACCCGAAGATCATCCAGGCGCCCGTGCCACTCGACTCCTTGTCCGTGGTCGACACGCTTTGCGCGGTGGAGCAGGTCCTCGACATCGAGCTTCGCGACAGCATCGTCCGCACCGGCGGCTACAATTCGATCGAGAAGGCGATTGACGACCTCCTCCCTAAGATCGAACGCGTCTGGGTTAAGAAGAAAGGGTCGAAGCCATGACCAATCTCGCACTCCGCCAGGAAGGCGACGAGCAGGAGCGGCGGCGCTTGGGCGACCGTCTGCGCGAAGCACGGAAATATCTCGGCCTCAAGCAGGAAGAAGTTGCTGCCTATCTCAAGATTCCCCGGACCGCGCTTACCGATATCGAGAATGGCCAGCGCCGCGTTGAAGCGATCGAACTGACGCGGCTTGCCCGTCTTTACCGCCAGTCGGTGGCCTATTTTACCGGCGAAGACGAGGCCTCCGCGAGCCTTCCCGCCGATGTCGCCCATCTGGCGCGACGCGTTGCGGCCTTGTCGACTGAGGACCGGGCCGAGCTGAGCCGGTTTGCCGAATATCTCCGCTCGCGGTCTGGCGGCGAACGGAGCTGATCGATGGCGTCGGATTATGCGAGCGCGGTTCGCGCTGGTACGATGGCAGCGGGCCGCCTGCATCGCGAACTCGATACGCGCGCACTGATCGAGACCCAAGGCGGCAGCGTCGATGTCTTCGGCGCGATCCATGCCGTGGGTCTACCCTTGCTGCTTCGTCCTCTGAAAGGCCTGCTCGGCGCCTATCTCAGCGCACCTGCTCCTGGCGTTCTCGTCACGACGGAACGACCGATGAGCATCCAGCGCTTCACGGCCGCGCACGAACTCGGGCATTTTTCGATGCGACACGAGCCGAGCCTCGACGATGAGAGCATCCTGCGCCGGATGCCGATGTCGCCCGAACCGGGAAACAACTTCGAGGAAACCGAAGCCGACGCCTTTGCGATCGCCTTCATGATGCCGAAATGGCTGGTGCTCGCGCACAGCGCGCGACAAGGATGGCAGATCGATCATTTCCGGCGCCCCAATGTCGTCTATCAGCTCTCGCTGCGGATCGGCGCCAGCTATGAGGCGACGTGCCGCACCCTGGTTCGCTACAATCTGATTTCGCCATCGGTGATGACCGACCTGCTCCGGACGCAGCCGCGCAGCCTGAAGGTCGATCTCCTCAAGGACTATCGGCCCGACAACTATCGCGGCGACGTCTGGCTGCTGACCGAGCGCGATGCCGGCTCGCGGATCGATGGCAGTCGCAATGATCTTTTCGTGCTGCAGCTCGAAGAACATAGCGGCGGTGGGTATCTCTGGGATCTCGACCAACTGATCGCCAGCGGCTTCGCCGTCGTTCGAGACGAGCGTGAGGCAATCGACGGCGATGGCATCGGTGGTCCCGTTGTCCGCCGTGTCACCGCGGCGCCCGATGCGCCGCGGCGCGGCCGCATGTCGCTCGACGAGCGGCGGCCGTGGCAGCCTGCGCCGGCCCTCACCAGCCTGACGCTCGATTTCGACCTCACCGGCCCGGAACAGACGGGCCTGTCGCGCGCCGAACGGCGGCACCTGCTCGAGGCCGCCTGACGCCCCATGATCGATATCGTCCGTGACCTTCGGCCGCTGTTCGGGCCTGCGCGCGATCAAGGCGCGCGGCCGACATGCCTCGCATTCGCCGCGAGCGACACCCACGCCGGGCTTCGCGACGGCTGGGCACCGCTGTCGTGTGAATTCGCCTTTTATGCCGCGCAGAAACGGGCGGGCAGACCGCCGACGAGCGGCGCACTGCTATCCACAATGCTGGACGCGCTACGGCTCGATGGCCAACCCGACGAGAAAGGCTGGCCGTATCTGGCAGCGGTTCCAGCCGATCATCGACTGTGGACGCCGCCGGCGACCGTTGGCCCGCTCTATGGCCGCAACGGACAGAGGGATGGAACCGACCTGTCATCCATCCTTGCCGCGCTGGATCGTGACACGCCGGTGCTCATGCTGACGATGCTGTCACGGTCTTTCTTCCAGCCGCGCGGTGATGGCGTCGTCGATCCGGCGAACGACGAACTCCCCGAGCCAGCGCAACGGCACGCGGTCGTCGCGGTCGGGCATGGAACCGTGGACGGCACCCCGGCCATTCTCATCCGCAACAGCTGGGGACCAGGTTGGGGCTTGGAAGGCCACGCCTGGCTTACTGAGCGCTTTCTAGCGCCGCGCCTTTTCGCCACGGCAAATTTGACGGAGGAAGTCGATGTATCTTCCCATACCGCCGCAGCCTGACTGCGTTGCTGGCTGGCGCGAGGCGGTCCGGCTCGTCGACCTCGCCACCGGACACCAGGCGCAGAATGTCGTCATCTCCGTGGCCGAGCCGACTGCGCGCGCAACACTCGCCGATCCCGTCGTGGCGGAAGTCGATGCCTTCCTTTCGGGCCATGGCAAGAAGCCCATCGAGACGGTCGCCAACACGATTTTTCCGGCAGCGCTGTACAGGCGCTACGGCGCGCCGCAATTCTTCGACCGGTTTCGCGACAACGTGCTGCCGAAGGTCCGGAGGTCGGGCGCTTGGTCGGGCTATTATTTCGAACGGATGATGGAATTGCCCCGCGCCGACGGCCAGCCAATCAATCAAATCTGGGGCATCGTCGAGCGCCTGCGCAACCCGAACGTCCGAGCGCTCAACAAATTCGAACTGCTGATCTTCGACCCCGCCCGCGACGTGAATGACTCGCCCTACGGCGGTCAGTGCCTGAGCTTTGCCAGTCTCAAGCTGATCGGCAAGGGCGACGATCGTCGCCTCGGCATGACCGCGCTCTACCGCAATCACTACTATATCGAAAAACTGCTCGGCAATCTGATCGGCCTCGGCCGTCTGCTCGAATTCATCGCCAAGGAAGGCGGGGTCGCGCTGGGTCCGCTCACGATCGTCTCGACCAACGCCACGGTCGACACCGCCAACTGGAACCGCGGCGATCTTAAGCAACTCTTTGAACGCTGCGATCAGGCGAGCGCACATCTCCGTGCTGCGGCGTGAGGCGCGCCCAACGGCAGTTCTAGCGGCTCATCGTTGTCATCCGCGACACCGTACAGGCTGAACATGCCCTCGATGAACTCGCGCTGCCCGCCGTAGCTCGGATGGCGGACCGCGGTGGTCGGAATGTCGAGACCGTCCAGCGCCAGGTGAGCGTCGCGCCCGATCGCGACGATCTGGCGGGGCCGGATCATTGACACGAGGGCTTGCAATATCGGCCAGGTCGCCTCGCGCTCGCTTCGCGTGTGGCATCGGTTCGACATCGGATCATCCGCTTCATGGGGATGGAACGGGAAAACGTTCCAGAGCATGACAGGCTGACCGATCCGCTCTAGCACACGCCAGACGATCGCCGCGGTGCGCTCCGCCACGGCGGGTCCCTGCGTCGCACGTTCAAATGCGATGCCGCCCATCAGCGTGCCGGCATGTCCGAGGTGAATTTCGTCGGTCAGCGGTACGCCCGTACGCCGCCCCCCGCGATAGCCGAGATCACGCGCGATCCAGATCGTTTCGACGCGATGATCAAGCGCCGCGGTGAGCAGCATTTCGAGATTGTCGCGGCGCCGGGCGGCGGCGTCGCTGCGGTCATGGACCGTGCAGCGATCGCGCCAGGGATTGAACACTGAGGGAAGTTCGGTCGCCGCCAGGGTGGACACAAAGGATTTCGGGGTCATGACGGCAATTCCTTGATACGCAGGCGGCGATTGGCGAAGTCGATCAGGACGCGGCCGCGCCGATGCTCCTGAAGGAAGCGGAAAGCCGTATAGCCCTGGAGGATCGCTTCCTCCCAAAGCCACAGCGGACAGCGTTCTGATTCGTAGCCGGCGACGAACTGGCGGACATGCTTCAGCATGTCCAGCGGAAGGCCACCGCGCTTCACGTTTTCAAAGTACCGGAGTTGCTGCGCTTGTCCGAAAATCCAGGAAGTTATGCCCTCTTCGATGAGAATCGCCCGAGCACCGTCTTCGGCGTCGTCGAGTTTCGGATCGCTCTTGCGCTTGAGACGGAGCAGCGCACGCAGCACTGGCGACCAGCCAAGCACCGCGACATAAGCGTAGTGAAAGACATCGTGGAAACGATAGTCGTCGGGTTCGAGCGCGTTGTCGGTGAGCCGGTCGCCGACATACACACCGCTTGAGCGTTGATACACGAATGTCTGCCCGCGAACGGTGCGTTCATAGACGTCGATCGCCATCCGCCGCGGCAATTGCTCTTCTGGGTCGAGCGCCGCATCGGTCGGCGCCGGATAGATGCGCTCGCGCGGCCAGCGATCGAAGATCTTGTGAAGATTCTTCACGGCGGCAGCCTCGATGGTAACACCGGATTCGTTTGCCGCCTGGATCAACCGGCGCATGACCGCGACCAGCCGGCCCGCGAGTGCTTCGCGGTCCTTCGCAAGACCGCCCGCCTGGAAATCGTTGATGAGCAGCCCAACGTCGCCTGCCAGCGCGAGCAGGCTATGCTCGAACTGCGGCATCGGTGCCTTGGCAAGCGGAATGTGCTGCGGCTGCAGCGCATGGAAACTGAGCGTTTCGTTGCCGCCCGTCTGCCATTGTCCGCCGTTTGTCGCCGCGGCGGCAGCGATGTCGCTGAGCGCCATGCGGCTGCGCCGTGCGATCGCCGCCAGATACCAAAGGACGTCACCAAGCTCTTCCGCGACGGCGTGAGCGTAACCCAGGTAGGAGGCATCGTCGCGCTGCTTTTTCTTGGCCTCACTGAGCAAGCTGCCGACTTCGCCGAAAAGGCCAAGCATCGAGAAGCCCAGTGCGCGGCCACCGCTGCGTTGATCAGTCCGCGCGGCCTGCTTCGCATAATCCGCAACAGTGAGAGCTTCGAAATCCTCGCTCATCGCCTGCCCTTCCGGCGATCCGATATCGCGTCTGCGGGGACGCTCACGCCATAGGCTTCAAGTGCCCGCAGTACGATCATCCGGATCGGCTCGCGGGAATCGAGCGACCGTTGACCGAGATCGCGTTTCGTAACGGCAGGAATCTGCACCTGAAGATGCTCGTCGCCGACATCGGTTTGCGCTGCGATATTTTTCATGAATCCATGAAAACATAATTTCATGAAAATAGAAAGCCCGAATCCTCCGGATCAGGAGACGCTCGGCCCGCTGCGCTGCCGCCCGAGTGTCCAGTTGATCCCGCCGTCGCGCATGATGCCCGAGACCGATTTACCGACATGGCGATCGAGAACAGAGCGCCACGGCACCAGCGTGAAATCGCGCGACCGTTCGATGAGCGCATGGCGACCACTCGTCATCTCGACTGCGCGCACGAGCCTGCCTTGAACAGCCTCCCCCTCTCTGGCCTCGGCGAACGGAACGCCTAACTTGTCGGAGAGCTGGCGGGCGACACGCAGCAATTCTCGCCGCTGGAGCGCGGCGAGCATCCCTCGCCGATAGACCGTCTGCCCATCCTGTTCGTCTGCAAGCTGTTCGGTGATCAGCCATTGCCGTCGCATCGCCTGCGCTGAACGAACCTCGTGCCCGAACCCAGCATCGCGCACTGGCACCGGCGCTTCGGCGACCAGCTCGCGATCGAGCCAGGTCGCGGCATCGGTTCCCGGTAATTTGTCGAGCGGGATCGCCGACAGGGTTTCAATGGCAACGGGGTGGTCGCGGAACTGCATGGCTTCGAACCTCTCGACCCTGGCGAGATGGTCCGGCGCGATGATCCAGCTTCCGTCGGGCTCGCGCTCGACGACGCCCGAGATTTTTCGCATCGCTTCAAGCCGCCGGACATGCGTTTCGGCGAAGCGTTCGCTGGCGGTCGGATCGTGCTTCAGATGGGCGTCGATCGAATAGCGCCCGCCGTTCGCCGCCGCGATCTCGTCGATCGTCCGATCGACGGCGCGAATGCCGCCCTCGCGTGGCGCGATCCGGACGATGGCATTTTCGGGGATCGTGTCGACCAGCTCGCCCTTGCCGATCTCGGCATAATGGGTGCGCCCGTCGATGCCGTCGACCAGCAGATAATGACGGTCTTCATGTTCGTCGGCGAGCCCGCGCATCACGACGCGGCCGATGATCGGCGTCGCCTCCTTCGCGACCGGGTCGTAGATGACGCGATCGACCGCAGCACGATCGAGCTTCCGCGCGGTCAGCTCGCGCTGCATGGTGCGGATGATGTCGCCGCGCTCGCCGATCTGGCGCAGTGTGTTCGCAAGGTCGGGCTCAAGCCGCCAGGTGCCGTTGCCGACATGCGAGGCGAGTCCCATGCGCCCGAGTTTCTGCAGGCGACCGACGCGAAGCGATTGCTGGAAGGGATCGCCATCGCTCGCGCTGACCAGCCGCGCGGTATCCATGTCGCGGATCAGCCGTCTGTCGATCGCGGTCAGCCGCTCGGCACCCGTATCGCTGCGAAGCCGCTCTTCGATTTCAAGGTCGGTGCGCGGCCCCAGGTCGAGGTTGACGATCTCGATCGCCCGCTGCCGGCTCCCGTGCGAGATATACTCGCGCGCGATCAGCAGATTCTCACCCCGATCGTTTACGCCGCGCACCACGATATGCGTGTGCGGATGGCCGGTATTGAAATGGTCGACCGCCACCCAATCGAGCTTTGTCCCAAGATCCTGCTCCATCTGCGTCATCAGCCGGCGCACGAACGGCTTCAAGTCGGGATACTGGTCGGCGTCCTCGGCCGACACGATGAACCGGAACTGGCGGCGGTCGCCGTCACACCGTTCGAGGAACGCCTTGCCATCGGCGACGTCGCTGTCGGGCGAGTAGAGCGCACCAGCCTCGCCCTCACGGGTCACGCCGTCGCGCTGAATATAGCGAAGGTGCGCCTTCGCACCGCCCATGCCTTTCCCGCCAAGGCCGACAGGCCGTATCTTGACGATCACGCGGCGCGACCGGAACGCGCCCAATCGGTCGCGCGATCTGAGCACCCGCGCAACACTCGCGCCGCGCCCGATCCGGCTGCCGTCGAAACGGCCGCGCCTGCCCGTTTTCATGCCGGCCCGCTTTGCCGCTTTCACGACGCGGCTCAGGTAGCGCTGCTCCTTGCCCCGGCCGCGCATCCGGCCCAGCTGCGGTTCGAACTCATCATCGCGCATAGCGGCGTCCTTCCATGCCGGAATGACGCTCCCCGCCGATAAGAATGGCGCGTCCTCGCCAGAGCGCAAGGAGTCTCGCGATTGGGATCGGAAAAGCCCAGAAAACCGCCACTCCTGGTAACCCTGTCTCGCACTCAAAGGGCGAGTCTCGCAAAAGCCTTCAAAAAACGATGTGCAGACAAACACTTACAAAATCGCGAGATTTTGCCTCTATCTTGCCATCGAGCCCGACTGCCACCTGCCGCCCCAGACGCCCGCTTTGCCTTCCCGCCTTCCCGATCAAAAAAGGGGAGCGGCGCCATGCGGCACCACTCCCGCGAACCTGCCCCTTCAACAGCGCATCGCCTTATTGCCAGCCTGCCTGTTCGGCCTGACGCAGCGCCCGATTGCACCGCTTCAGCCTCTTCTCAGCGGCCCTTAATTCGGCTTCGATCTGCCGCCGTTCTCCCGCGTCATCGCACCATGAAAGCTCCGCGCGAAGCTCCTCGATCTGTTGTTCAACCGACATCTCATCCTCCTGATACAAGCGAAAGATGAGCCATCGCCCGGCGGGGAGCGGGCGGGGTCAACCACCGCGCAGCGGCCGCGAAGCGGGCGACGGGGGAGCCGATTTTCTCGTCGCCGGAGTGGAGCGAAGCGGAACGCAGGTGGCGTGAAAATTGGGGGAACCGTCGATGGTTGAGGCGGTCCGTTCGCCGCCGGATACTCGGTGCTTGCTGAGCGGATTTCTTCCTCTCTGCAGGCCCGCAAGCGCGTTCCGGTGCAGGAAAAGGCCCACGCCAAGCCCTCAAGGCATGAGGAAAGCCCCGCGCCGGGTGACCGGCGCGGGGCCGATCCGGCTCAGTCGCCGGGGTTCCAGATAACGGCGAACGCGTCGTCGTCGTCCTGCCCGGCGGCGCGGCCGAGATTGGCGTAGAGGGTGCGGCCGCCAAGTTCGGGGGCCGACATGGCGAGGCGGACATATTCGCGCTGGCTCACCTCGCCGGTGCGGATCCAGCCGCCGCCCAGTTCGACGCCGTTCGACAGCACGCGGTAGTCGGGCTGGTCCCCGGTCTTACTGCGGTTGGGGATGATGGCGATCTCGGCATTGACCGAAAGCGTCTTCAAGGCGCCCCGGAACGAACCGTCGTTCTGGCGCTGGACATGACCGATTGAGGGCATTTCTCGTCTCCTTGCACATTCGCCCGACCCGATGCCGGGCGATGGGCGGACCGAAGGGACGGCCCTTGAGCGCGCTGCGAACCGCAGGCCGAAGCGAAGCGGAGGACCGGAAGCGCGGGGCTGATTTGGAGCGAAGCGGCCGCGAGGAGCGCCGCCAAAGCGGCGCGGGGAAATCAGTTCCGCGCGATGGTTTCGCGAGGCGCGCGGCCGTCCCAGGTCATGCGCCCAAGGAGCCGGCGACGGGTTGGTGAGACACGAAAGGACGAGATGCGCGCGCGGACAGGAAGCCCAGTCCGGCGTCTTTCCGGGAAGCCATGATTGCTTTCGCGGCCACGAGGCCGCGGCTATAGCCTCACGGCGATGAACGAAGGAACGACGATTGCGGGGCAGATCGAACGGCTGATCGTGCGGCTGGACGGCGCGGCGGTGTGCGATGCCTGCGTGACTGACCGGCTCAACCTGTCGGTTACCGCACAGGCCAATGTCGTCACCTGCGCGCTCGGCGGCACGCGCGGATTCGAGCGGCAGAAGGACGAATGCACGTTATGCGGAAGCGCCCGGACGGTGATCCGCCGCACCGCCCGGTAGGTCAGGCGGCAGGGGTTTTCGGCACGCGAGCGCGCAGTGCGGCGCGATTTGGGCTAGTTGCCGTCGCCCGCGAGCGCGCGCGACAGCGCCTCGTTGGTCGCGTCGATCTCGATGCGGTCTGCGAAAATCGCGCACCAGCCGCCACCGAACTCCCCGATGCGGGGCTTGGAACAGGTCATGGCCCATTCAAAGCCGATCGGCCCCTTGGCGAGCGTTTCGGGGCAACATCGCTGGATCACCACCGCGATGGCAGCGGCATCGAAATCGTCCATGCTGGCGAAACACACGATCCGCGCGGATGGATCGTCGGGGCAGGTTTCAGCGATGAAATCGGCTCCGATGGTGGGAAATTCGGGATCGTTGAACGCCTCGCGAAACCCGCTCCACCGCGCGTTCGCATCGTCCGGCGGAAAGGCTGCGAGCAGCGCCGCGCTCGGCGGATCGGGCGCGTCGTCATTCGCTAGCGCGTAGCCAGCGTTTGCGACTTCCTCGATCAGCGCGCACTCGGCGGCGGTGCAGCGAAAGGCGAAGCTGCCCTGAATCCAGATGTCAGCCATTGCTCGCCTCCTCCCGTTCGGGCGTGATGACAAGCGGGGGCACCGCGAAGTCGGCCGCATCGAAATGCGCGATGATCGCCGCATAGCTGCCCAATCGCTCGGCGGTGCAGCGCCCCATGAGGATATAGTCGTCCTCGTCGGCAGCGTAGCTTTGCGGTTCGCCGCTGCCGGTGAACACGGTGCGTTCCGCACCCCACTGGCAGGCATAGGCGCCCGACCAGCGCGCGAAGAAAAGCCCATGCGCGATGCAGAAGGCTTCGAGTCCCTCGAACCGCCCCCAGGCGACCTCGTGCGCCATGAGCGCCAAGGGCTCGCCCTCGGGCAGATCGCCGAGCGCGAAGGGTTCGCCGTCCCATTCGGTGGACAGCCCTTCGTTCGCGATGGCCTCGGCGAAGGCGGGAAGCTGGCTGGCGGGGAGCGTCCCGCCGATGGTGATGGATGCCGAAACACGGTCGGCCATGACAAGTCTCCTGTCTGAAATCCGCGCCGCGAGGGCCGCTTGCGGCCGAGCGGCGCGGCGATTTTATGGGGGACGGAACGGGCGGCGGGTGCGCCGCCGCCCGTCCAGTTTCATGCGGCTTCGCGCTCGGGCTGTTCCTGCGGCTCGGCCTTGGCAGGGGCCGGAAGCGCAATCACCGCGCCGGGGCCGGTCGGTTCCGGCTCGCGGTCGGGGCGCGCCGCGAGCACCTTGGCATGAGCCGCGACGGTGCCGACGCCGCCGCGCGCCGTATAGGTAGCGGGCGGGAACGCCATCCATTTCGGCACCCAACCCTCGACCTTGGGCCGCCCGTTCGCACCCTCCAGATGGTCGCGGACGATGCGCTTCAAGACCTTGCCCGGTTCCTTCGCATTGGCGGCGGCGACAGGTTCGCCCGCCACCTCGGCGACGATGCGGGTCAGCACCTCCTTGTCGCGGACAC
>NZ_LSIA01000069.1:0-6852 GCF_001556015.1 Novosphingobium sp. CCH12-A3
CTCGGCATCGCGGCGCCCTCGCACATGGACGAGGAGGGCCACATGATCCGCCGCTTCGAACTCGTGCGACCGCTCCGCAGCGAGTACCTGCGCGCTGACCGCCTCCACGAGTCCGCCTGGGAGCCCTTCACCAAGTCCACGTTCAGTGCGCTATGGGAGGAAGAATACGCCGCCGACGAGAGCCAGCTTGTGACCGAGACCGTCTATCTCGCAACGGGACTACTCCTGCCAATCTGGGGCGCGCTTCCCAAGGAGGATCTCACAGTCAATCGCATCGTCGACAAGTCCGGCGCCTCCTGGCTTGGGCGGCATGTTCAGGACCTCTACGTCGATGCTACCCTCGAGAAACTCGGCGTTGCCCGCAAGGCGCAGACCGATCCCGCCAAGATTGCTGCCGCCATTCTCGGCGGGGGCACATGGAAGGCCCCGCACCCCTTGGGCTTCACGATCCGCACAGCCCGCGTGAACGGTTCCCGAAGGATCGAGATTGTCGATGCCGAAGCTGCGCGCATTCCCGAGCTCAAGTCTCAGGGCTGCTTCACCGAAATCATAGCCTACAAGACCCGCGTGTTCGTGCCGATGGACGGAGCAAGCGAGATTCTTGGGAGGATCATCGCTTAGTCGTTGGCCTGCGTCACTGCAGGTCAGATAGATTCGGCGTGGCCGCTCAGGATCGACGCGGTGACGAACAGGCCATGTGCCTCCAGGGAGCGCAGGTAGTCCTCAGCGGACATTTCCGGCCGCTTCAACCGAATGCGCAGAGTGCGGATTGTTGCAACCGCCTTGCCCTCATCGAGCGCGATGGTGTCTGCGATGAACTCGTCTGCGGTCCGCGCTTCGATGTTGAGCGGCCCGAGAATCGCTGCCGGGAAATCGTTGATGTTTTCGGTCACGACAGCCTTGGCCTGCGTCGGGACTGCAGCGGCCAGCACATGCTCGTCATTGGCGTCGGGAAGTCCGAATTTCAGGGCCGCAACTGAAGCGTGCGCCTCAACGAGAGCCTCGGGAAAAGCCTGGTGCATGGCGTCGACGGATCGAGCGGCCCTTGTCGGTGCGTCAGCGAACCCTCGCTCGGCAAAGATCTTGTCCAATGCCGCACGAGTCTCATCAAGGATACGTTGCGACCAGCGCACACGAAAGAATTCTGCCTCGGCGAGCGTGAGCAGCAGATCACGACGCGGCGCGCTGACCAGTGTGCAGGCATCGACCAGAGCGGTGTAGCGATTGGCGAACATGGCAGGTTCAAATCAATACAGGTCCGAGCCGTCCGCAATCAGTTCGTCCATCGCCTTCGAACGGATCTTATCGCGCTCCGCCTTGTACGCGAACACGTCCTCGGCCTTGAGCCGCCGATGCCGTCCTACCATGCTGTGCGGGATGTCACCCTTCTCGATCAACCTGATCAGGTAAGGACGGGACATGTTGAGCAGATCTGCTGCCTGCTGCGTCGTCAACATCTGCTGGATCGGCACGAGCGTGACGGCATCCCCGCTCCCGATGTGACGCAACAACTCGAGGAACAGGTCCGACATCGCCGGTGTCAGCGTGATCTCGACCGGTTTCCTGGTCTTTGGATCGGGCACGCGCAACTTGGCCTCGCCGGCCTTCTGCGAGGCAAGGATGCGCCGAAGCTGGTTGGCGATCTGGCGATCGTCGGCAGAGGGCAGCCTGTTGCCGAAGGGCAAGGCATTGGCTGGCAGTGTCATCGTGTCTCTCCGCTGATGGCGATATTCCCTATCGCATATTCGCAATAAACGCAACCAAGTTGTGCGCCTCAGGTTCCGACGCAGGTCCGGTCCGTGAGGCATAAATGATCGATTTACGCGTCATGGCACCAAGCGGCCCGCTCTGGGAAGCGCGGTTGCGCCCGGGAATTCGGGCAATCCTGAAATCGTGAGGGGAGGGGGGCTGGAAGGGGTGAGCCGAAGGGCTCGGCCAAATCCGGCCTTCAGGAGCACCCCCATGAACGATATCGAGTTGATCCCGCTCGGCAAGCTGCGCTTGTCCGAAGCCAACGTCCGCAGACAAGACAGCAACCTCTTCATCGAGGAATTGGCCGCCAATATCGAGGCCAAGGGCCTCCTCCAGAACCTGATCGTCGTGCCCGCCAAGAAGCGAGGGCTTTTCGACGTGACCGCAGGCGGTCGCCGCCTGCGCGCCCTCAACTTCCTTCTGACGGCCGGCAAGCTCCCCAAGGACCACCCCATCGCCTGCCGGGTGCTCGACATCGATGCCGCCGAGCAGTCCGAACTCTCGCTGATCGAGAATGTCATTCGCCTCGACATGACGCCGACCGACGAGATTCGCGCCTACAAGCACTTCGTGGGCGAAGGCGCGGACCTCGACGCGATCGCCAAGCGGTTCGGCCGCACCCGCCGGTTCATCGAAGGCCGCCTGCGGCTTGCGGACCTTGCCGATCCGATCTTCGCCGCGCTCGAAGAGGGCAAGATCACCCTCGACGTCGCCAAGGCCTATGCGACCACGCCCAATCACGAGCGCCAGATGATGGTCTGGAACGAGCTGTCGAACTCCTGGCAGGGCAACAATCCGGACTCGATCCGCCGCATGGTCACGCACAGCGCGATCCGCTCATCCTCGCCGATGGCCAAGCTGGCGAGCGAGGCCGACTACCTTGCCGCCGGCGGGAAGATCGAGCGCGACCTGTTCACCGAGGGCGGCGGCGAAACCTGGATCGATGCCGAGATTGCGCAGCGCATCGCCGGCGAGAAGCTCCAGGCCTTTGCGGCCGAGGTCGCCCAAACTTCCGGCTATGCCTGGGTGCGCCCGATCCTCGAGACGCGCGTCACCTACAACGCAACCGAAGACCTCCACCAGGTCCATCTCGAACCGGCACCGCTCACCGAGGAGGAACAGGTCGAGGCCGACAAACTGCTCGAGACGATCTCGGCGCTCGAAGCGGAAAGCGAAACCCTCGACGAAGACGACGAGGCCGCTGCCGCCGAGTTCCAGGAGCGCTGGGATGCCGCAAGCAGCGCCTACGATGCGCTCCACGACAAGCCCCCGGTGATCCCGGAGGAAATGAAGGCCAACGTCGGCTGCTTCGTGATCATCGGCGCCGATGGCCGGCCTGCGGTTGCAAGCGGCCTCTACAGCGACAAGCCGCTCGAACGCCGTAAGGCACGTGGGTCCGACGCGAGCGAGGGTGCCAGCGGAGCAGGGGAGGGCGGTAGCGCCGCTACGGCCCCCAAGCTGTTGTCGCAGAAGCTGGTCGAAGAGCTCGCTGTCCAGCGCCGCGACATTCTCGCGATCAACCTCGCCTCAAACCCGGCGATCGCACTCGACTACCTGATCTTCGCCATCGCCGACTCCCGTGCGCTCTACAGTGCGCAGGCCCTGGGCACGACGCTCCGCGCGCCGTCGCCCTCGCTCACCCTCGCCAACTACCCGGAAAGCCCGGCGCATACGCTGATGGCCGACATGCGCGAGACGCTCGACCTGTCCTGGACCGAGCACTGCCGCACGGTCGACCGGTTCTCCGCGTTCAGCGCGCTCGACGACGATGCCAAGGCAAGCTGGCTTGCCTTGTGCATGGCCAAGACGCTCGAGGCCAGCATGGGGATCGACAAGAAGGCGGGCCAGTCCGGCCCTGAGCCGATCGACCTTCACGACCATCTCGCCGCCCTGATGGGGATCAAGGTCGCCAGCCACTGGCGGCCGACCTCGGCCAACTACTTCGACCGGGTAGCCAAGCAGACCCTGCTCGGCCATGTCCGCGAAGTCGGCGGGCCGGCCATGGCAGCAAGCTTCATGGGCTCGAAGAAGAGCGACCTCTCGGCCAGCTGCGAGAAGCTGTTCGCAGGCGAAACAATTGTTGCCCCCGAGATCAGGGAAGCAGCACTCGCCTGGGTGCCCGAAGCCATGCGCTTCCGGGTGCTCGCCGCGAGCGCGCCCTGTGAGGAGGCACCGGTCGAGCACGAACCTGCCCAAGAGGAGGACGTCGCAACCAGCGAGACCGTCGACGCCTGAACCAGCCTTGTCGGCACGCTGGCCAGCGCCCACCGTCGCTCTGGGGCAGCGTGCCGGTCCCTCCAGGACACGACACCATGACCATGAACACCAGGCCAGGTGCGCGGGTCTCGCCTGAGGCGACCTCCAGGGTTACCTTGTATGCTGGGTCTGCAATCTCGAACTGCCAGGATGAGGCTGAAGTGCGGGCAGGGGCGGGGCAGTCTCCGCGCCGACACAAGCAGCTGGCGGTGGCTGGAGCGTCGGTTCATTACGAACAGAGCGATCTATCTACGGTCTGGCGAGATACATCACTTGCGATCACGAGATATCCGACAGCCACGCATGGCTTCATGCCGACGAAATCGCAAATGTTGCTGCAAGGCCGGGGCGAGCTTCAGCCCTTGTGCATGCCGACCTCGTAAACGCTTGCAGGCGCGACCGAGCTGCAAGAGGTCTCTCCTTGACGCACATCGCTTCCAACCACACCTCGGATTGAATGCCGCGAGGAATGACGCTTTATAGCGGCAAAATTTCCGGAGCATTGCAATGGCGATGCAGAACTACGCTGACAACGGTGCGTTCGCTCCGCGCAAGGTCGTCGATGTGCTGCGCACCACCAGCGACGAACTGGCACGCTCGCTGGGCCTCGGCAAGAACGCGATCCAGCGCAAGGACCGGATCGCGTCGACACGCACCCAGCGCCGCCTTCGCCAGATGGTCGAAGTGCTCAACAAGGTCGAGCCGCGCTTCGGGTCCGCGTTGCTGGCCTATGCCTGGTACCGCTCCGAGCCGCTGCCGGGCTTCTCGGGCCAGACCGCAATGCAGCTCGTGCAGAACAGCCGGGCCGATGACGTGCTGGCCTATATCGACGCTGTCGACGCCGGCATTCACGCCTAGCCTCATGCACTTCACCGGGCTGCTCTACCGCGCCCACAATCCGGTCTGGTCCCGCGAACCGTTCTCGGGGGAAGGGGCTGCCCGGTTTGGCGGACGGTTCAATCGCTTGAGGCGCGCGGCGCTCTATACTTCGCTTGCGCCTGAGACGGCACTACGCGAGGCCAATCAGGTCGGCACGTTGCAGCCGACCACCCTGGTAGCCTATCGGGCCGATATCGGGCCTTTGCTGGATGGCCGCGATACAGCCGTACTCCAGCCCTTCGGCATGGCACCGGCGGAGCTTGGCGACCCAAGCTGGCGGGACCGGATGCTCTCTGGAAAGCCCGTGCCCACGCAGAACCTCGCCGAGGCCGCGATTGCGCAAGGCTATGTCGGCATTGTCGTGTCGAGCTACGCCCGCGGCGCTCCCGCCGACGCTCTCAACCTCGTCCTGTGGGAGTGGGAAGGGCGCGTCACGCTCGTCGATGACGACGACGGGCTTGGCCTGCGCGCTCCGTGACTTCTGCCGCCGAGCCGAGATACCACGAGGGCCCCTCGAGGCAGTCGGCCGAGCATGCTCGGACAGGCCCTTCGGGATCGCTCGCGGCCACAGGATCGACGGGCGGTCCAAGCTGATGGCCCGGGCGATGAATCTGTTCCCTGCATCGCGCAGTAAGGGACGCAGGACAACGAACAGCCATGCAAGGTCATCCAGTGCCTGGACGATGCCCAAGCCCCGTCAGCTGTCGAAGACAGCCCCGACAGGGCTCGCAAGCCGGTATTGGAGCTTTCGGAGCTATGCCGGCAGTAGCCGGTCCGGATTCCGGCGAGAGATCGAGGTTCGGTGCGCAGTCGCCCAGATCGGGGACCCTTGTCGACCTTGACAATCGCAAAGCGGCACGCGTCATTGCGCATCTGCCGCACGATAGCGGGCAGCCTTGTGCGGACACTGCCTGTCGGCCCGCTCGCCGACGGAGGCCCTGATCTGGCCTACTGCCGTTGTTCCTCGACATGCTTCTGGAACCCGACGCGAGGGAAACCACGACGTCAGGGTCCGGTCGGTCAGCTGCCTTACGCCAGCATCGCTGAACCGCATCGCCCGGCATGGCAATGCGGGGGCTGATGAGGCGCGGCTGACGCTGCGCGAGAAGAGGCCTTGCAGAACCGCAGCAGGCGATGCCTCAGGGCCAGGTTGCGAGCATCGAACGTTTCCCTGGAACAGCCCGCACAGGAGACTGCCACAGCTCTCGCTGGTGTGACAGGAGGGAGAGAAAGCGGGTGTGGGGATCACGGGCTGAAGGAGGGGAGGAGAGCTCCTGTCTGCCCGTCGTGAAAGGTCCGCCATGTCCCGAACCCACCCTTCAACGCCGCGAGCCGATGTCTATTCGCGCATCACCCACGAAATTGTTTCTGCCATCGAGTCCGGCGCCGGCACTTGGCGTATGCCTTGGCATCATGATGGCGCTGCCACGGCCCGAGCGCAGAACGTTGCCTCACGCCGCCGTTATCGAGGTGTCAACGTGCTGGCGCTATGGATCGCCGCAAGGGCGAGCAGCTACTCCAGCGGTCTTTGGGGGACCTATCGTCAATGGGCAGCGCTTGGCGCGCAAGTTCGCAAGGGAGAGCGCGGAACGACTGTCGTGCTTTGGAAGCAGGTGGCCTCACCTGCCAGTGACGATCATGGCGACGACCAAGCCGGCCCTGCCTGCATGTTCGCCCGGGCCTTCACAGTGTTCAACCTCGCACAGGTCGAGGGCTATGAGCCCCTCCCGGTCGCGGTCTTGCCCGAAAGCGAGCGGCTCGCACATGCCGAGGCTTTCGTGGCAGCCCTGAACGTTCCGGTTACCGAAGGCGCTTACGATGCGCATTACCGGATCGATCTCGATCACATCTTCATGCCGCACTTCTCCTCGTTTCGGGATGCGTCGGCACACATGGCCACTCTTCTGCACGAGGTATGTAACATCGCAAGTGTCCTCATTTCGAGGACAGTCGATGGCCTTTGCG
>NZ_LSIA01000007.1:0-217 GCF_001556015.1 Novosphingobium sp. CCH12-A3
TCGTCAAGCTAACCCACTGATACCACTCAACTTAGTTTCGGATCGGGCTCTGAGAAGCCCGCCAATTCTCAAGTATTAAAACGTCATTTATGCCATAAGTCCCATCCGCAATCCGACCTCCCGCCTTGCTTACAGTCTTTTTGGAGTAGTCAGGGGGAACATAGCTGGACACCCGCAAAAACCTGGTAGTTCGAGGCGGATTGGTCCGAGGAAGGGT